>JAHIJO010000156.1 GCA_018898455.1 Verrucomicrobiota bacterium
GCGGGCTCCCGCACTCCATAAAAAAATCAATCCGGATTCCGGAGTTTTCTTGCGCGTTTTTCCACGGCCGTTATTCCGTGAAACAGTTTTCCCACCCAGCGTCGCCGACGGGTTTCGGGCGGCAGGGCCCGATCAATCATCCGGCATCCGGCGCTCAGCATTCGGTAGCCGTAGGAATTGAGAATCTCGTCAAGAACCATGGCCTTGTTCGTTAAGTCCTGCAAGGCCGCATCCTGATCATGAATCCGGCGGGCCTGCTGTGTAATGACATCCTGCATATGCGGAATCGTTTCCACGCGTTTCAGGTAGCGGAGGTTGAAATTTGCCCGTTGGGCGCCACACACATAGGTCTGGAAATTATCTTCCATGTCCCGGTAAGCGGCAAGCGCGGTGTCCTCCAAGCCGTAGCGTCGGGCCGCTGTTTGGAACGACACGAAGCGATCAATCCCGCATTCGCGCCATTTCAATTCGTAAAATTCAAACAGCGCCCGGTAGATGACATAGCCCACCGGAACACAGCCGGAAAATACCCATTCATTATCCACGAGAACATGTCGGGTGCCGGCTAGGATCACGTTGTCGAAAATCAGGTCGATCGCCGATAACGCCAGGTAAGCGTCCGGCGCCTCCGGCACAAATCCGAAGTCCGATCGCCCGAATACCTGCTCAATCTCGGTCTGGCCGTCGCGCGGCGGACGTGGCACGGTTTTGAAACCGGTCCGCAGGCGCCGGACATAGTCATCCATCAAGGCCCAGTAGCGGTCGCGGTCCCCGTCTTGAAAGGCCTGGAACAACAGACCGTCCAAGCTGGATCCCTCGATGAAATTATATCCAACGGCCGTCTCTCCCTCATCTTGAAGGTCTGCCAGTTCAAACCCGCCCTTGACTGTCGTGTCGCCGAACAGGCGATGGTCTCGCCGGATGCGCGCGATATGGGCGGTTGCCTGCGGG
This sequence comes from Verrucomicrobiota bacterium, assembly GCA_018898455.1. Taxonomy (GTDB): domain Bacteria; phylum Verrucomicrobiota; class Kiritimatiellia; order JAAZAB01; family JAAZAB01; genus JAHIJO01. The sequence goes on from JAHIJO010000156.1 coordinate 952, forward strand.
GTGAGCGCCCGCTTGATGACCCGCTTGCGCCCCTCGTTCAGGACAATGGATGTGGCCACCTGAAATGGCGGCAGGCGATGATAGTTATATTTGGTATAAAGCACGTCCATGGGTATTACCCTTTCGCGGCCGACACCAGAAACGCATTGGAGAAGAAATCAAACCGCTGGTTGCGGACCAAGGAGCGGAGCGCGAGTTTTTCGCTGAAAAGCTGGAACCGGTCCTGATCGTAGTTCGGCGCATTATGGAACTTGTGATTGATTCCCGGCAGATGCCGGTCGCTGAAAATCTCCGCGGGAAATTTATAGTCGGGATAAGGGTAATACCAGCGGCAGTCGGTCAAGCCGGCTGACTCAAGACCCCGGCTCAATTCATCCTTGGAAAACGTTTCGATCCCCACCTCGATCGGATAGCCCTCGATACCGTCAAACAGGCGCCCGGTGTGTTCTTCCGCCGCGCCGGCGAAATATTTGATGCCGTACCGGTTTTCCACCGCTATGATCAGCTGGCCCGCCGGTTTGAGCGCCGAGGCCAGGTGCCGCAGGAGCGCCTGGCAAGGGTCGGGGGAACGGATGAAACTGCGGGCATATTCCATCACGCCGATCAAGGTTATATAATCAAACGCACGCTCGAATGGAATATCCATCATGTTTCCCGCCACCACCTCGAGATGCGGAACCTGTTCGTAACGATGGTAGATAATGCGGCTTCGTTTTTCCGATAACTCCACGGCGGTTACCCGGGCCGCCTTTTCGCAAAACAGACCGGTCAGCGCGCCGCATCCGGCTCCGATTTCCAGCAGATCCGCGTTCGGTTCCATGGGGTACCAGTCCAGCAGAGCGCGCCGGGCCGGAGACAGGTGATACAGGATGGACCAGCGTTGATCCCGGGCCAGGACCGATGCGAAATCCTGGTGCTGCTGAACGAGGGCGAGCAACTCGTCCTCCACGGCGCCTTCCGAGTAGGCATCCGGTCCGCGATAGTAATCAAGATTTAATGTCGCCATAAGCACACATTACCTTTGCGCCTTCGTGCCATCGTATTGGTTATTCGATCAATGCCGTCGCCGTGGCATAATCTCCGGCGTGGGCGAGCGATACGCGGACGGCCCGGCGCCCGAGTTTTCTGGCCGTTTCACCGCTGACCCGCACCCGGGGCGCGCCTTGGGTATCGTGGGTCACTTCAATTTCGCTCCAATGCACGGGCATTTCCAGAGCTTTGGCCACTGCTTCCTTTACGCAAAACCGGACGGCATAATGCTGGGCGGGACGGCTCCGCTTATCGCAATAGGCGCGCTCCGCTTTTGAAAAGACCTTCTTTACAAACCCCGGCGTTCGCGTCAGGACCCGCTGAATGCGCGAAATCTGCTCGATATCGGTTCCAAGTAGCGTCATATATCCCGCTCTTCCCAAAAAAAACCAAATCATTTTTCTCGCAAAAGTCAACCTTGCCCGTCTTCTTCGCGCCTGAGTGGCAACTCCTTCTTGATCGTAACCGCGCTGTGCAGATCGTAAAATCCAACCATCTGAACCTGGGAAACCACTTCGAACAGGAGCACGTCGTACAGCCGATGATATACCGCCAGTTTCTCGCGCTCGAAGCCGACGCACCCGAGGGAAAGACCGTAGCGGCCGGATTGAGCATTCAACGTCTGTCGGAATTCCACGCCGGCGCATTCCCCCTTCCGGTATCCGCCGGTTGATATGTTTTGAAAGAAAGTATTGGTTCCCGTCAGTTCCAGGCCCTTCAAATCTTTTATGGTATAGGCGAAGATGGGATGATCGAGATCGGCATGAAACAGGACCTTCATTCTGATAACAAAAGGCTGGTCATTATGGAGCAGTTGAACCGGGCGTTCCGCCTCGTCGAACAGGCCAAAATCCACAATTTCCGCCCGGTGATCTCCGTAGGATAGCGCATTCGGGTCCACCACAAACTGATCCTTCAATGCCGTGGAAGCCGGGGCTTTATCGGGTTGATTGGCGATCGGCGTCGGGCTCGGATCGTAACACTCGGCCACAAGCTTTTTATAGACATCCACCGCCTCTTTGGGCGTGGATTCCGTGATCTTTTTCCCATTCTCCAGGACCAGTGCCCGGTCACAGTACCGGATAATGCTGTCGAGCGCATGCGTCACAAAAATGATCGTTTTGCCGCGCTGTTTGAATTCGTTAAATTTTCTGAAGCATTTGGCCTGGAAGCTGATGTCCCCGACCGCCATGGCTTCATCCACGATCAGAATGTCCGGGTCCACGTTCACGGCCACTGCAAAGGCCAACCGGACGAACATGCCGCTGGAATAGGTCTTCACGGGCTGATCCATGTAGTCACTGATATCCGCGAAGGCCCGGATGGTCTCCAGGCGTTCGTCCATTTCTGCCCGGGTATAGCCCATGATCGTCCCGCTGAAATACACGTTTTCAATACCGGTCAATTCGGGATTGAACCCCGCGCCCAGTTCCAGGAGCGCGGACACTTTGCCCTTCACGGTCATCGTGCCGCCTGTCGGCGTCAGAATCCCGGTAATGATTTTCAATAACGTCGATTTTCCGGAACCATTTTTGCCGATAACGCCCACGGTTTCGCCCCGGGGCACGTCGAAACTTACCTCACGCAAGGCATAGAAATCCTGGTGATATTTTTTGCGGCGCGGATCCAGCGCTTCCTTCATCCGGTCCAGCGGATGATGATAAAGCTTATAGACCTTGGTTATGCGATCGATACTGACGGCATTATCATTCATGGGTGAGGAACCCAACTTTGTCCCCGATCCGGATCGGGACCTAAATAAATTCTTTTAGTATCATAAAACCTTACTATACCATGAAGTCCGTAAAGTGCACGAAGAAAAGGCTATGAGAGATCATGGGTCGGGACATGACGGTATAACGGTTAATGATCCTGGGCCGGCGGTCTGATCTTGATCATCGCGTCGAACAGCGCTTGTTTCAACGTCTCCAAGCCTTCGCGATTTTTAGCCGAAATGGCCAGCGGCTGGATACCTGTTCTCTGGACGAATTCCGGCAGATAGCCGGCGGCCGCTGGGAGATCCATCTTATTGGCCACCACCAGGGCCGGGCGGCGGATGAGGTCGGCGCTGTGCCGTCCCAGTTCATCCATCAGGATGGCATAATCATCTGCCGGATGACGACCGTCCGTCCCGGCCATGTCGATGATCAGGACCAGGAATCGCGTGCGCTCAACATGGCGGAGAAATGCATGTCCCAGTCCGGCGCCGCGATGCGCTCCCTGGATCAGGCCCGGTATATCCACGACGGTGATATCGGTATACGGCTCGAAGCGAAGCGTCCCGATGATGGGGTTCAGGGTGGTGAAAGGGTAGGCGGCAATTTTCGGATGAGCATGGCTGATGACGCTGAGCAAGGTGGACTTTCCGGCGTTCGGGTAGCCGATGAGTCCGACATCAGCCACGATTTTCAAGTCCAGCCGCACCGTTTTTTCTTCACCCGGTTCCCCTGCGGTATGTTCGCGAGGTGTCTGGTGCGTGGATGTGGTGAAGTGGCAATTGCCCAGTCCTCCCCGTCCGCCGCGCGCAATGATAAAGAGCTCGCCGTGAGCGACCAGATCGGCCAGCAGTTCGCGGTTGGCTTCATCACGGATTTCCGTGCCGCAAGGGACTAGGATCAGAATGTCTTTGCCGTTGCGGCCGGTTTGCTGTTTGCCCTTGCCGTGGCCGCCGTCTTCGGCACGCCGGCAGGGTTGATAATAGAGGGCGATCAGGGAGTCCGTATTCCGGTCGGTTTGGATCAGGACATGGCCGCCACGCCCGCCGTCGCCTCCATCCGGGCCTCCGCGGGGAACGCCTTTTTCACGGCGAAAGTTGACACATCCGTTGCCGCCCCGTCCGCCGATCAGGCTTGCTTTAGCCGTTTCAACAAATTTGTGGCTTTTCACGTCGCGAGGATCGGTTCGTCGATCCGGACACGTCTGCCGTTTTTCTCGAAACGGACAACGCCGGGTTTCAGCGCGAACAGGCTGTCATCGCGGGCCCGTTTAACGTTTAGCCCGGCGTTCAGTCGGGTGCCCCGTTGGCGCACGATAATGCTCCCGGCGGTAATGGTCTGGCCGTCAAAACATTTCACGCCCAGCCGTTTGCCCTGGCTGTCCCGTCCGTTACATCCGGCGCGGCCGCTTTTTTTTGTTGCCATGATTCTGGCCCCTTTTAAAAATAATATGGACTAAAATTTTACGCCGGAAAAATTAAAAAGTTTCAATTTTTAATTCCGTTAATTCCTGGCGGTGTCCCTTTTTGCGCGAATAGCCCTTGCGCCGTTTCTGCTTGTACGCAATCACCTTGACGCCGCGCAGGTGCCGAAGTACGGTGGCGAAGACTCGGGCATCAGCCACGTGGGGACTGCCGACGGTGAGCGCCGTGCCGTTGAAGACTGCGAGCACCGGCTGGAGATTCATCTTCTCGCCCACGCTGGCCGGCAACCGCTCCACTTTCAACGTGTTGCCCGGCTCTACCCGGTACTGTTTGCCGCCTGTTTCTATCACTGCATACGCATTCATTACATCTCCCCGTTGCCGGTTCACCCTGAGTTAAAACTCTTTTCCAGAAAAACCGGATCATTGTACCTGGACTGGAACGCATGTCAAACATAATTCAAAACTTTCCGTCCCCAAGCGGCGATCCCCAGTTGAAATCCCACGGAGATAAGGAGTGCCAGTCCGCCGATCAGGTACATGGCGTGAACATCCCCGCTGTGCTTCATCCATCGTTCCACGGCAAACAAACCCGCGAATGAACCGAGCCCCACCAGGCATTCATTGACGCCGATATTGAACGACCGTTGCCCGGAATTGCTGGCGTAAAACACAGCGGTATAATAGGCGAAAGCGGTGTAGATGCCCAACAAGCTGATACCGATAAAACAGCTCACTGGAGAAGGCCATATCCAGATCAGCAAAAAAAGGAGCCCCGCTCCTCCCTGAAATACCCAAAGAGAGGTTTTCCGGTAAAGCAGATTCCGGAGCGGACATAACCCGTATCCGACCAGGCCCTGGAGCGCCATATGGAGCGCCAGGGGGATTCCGACCAGAAAGGCGCTGATGCCGGTTTGGGCGCTCAGGGAGGGAAAATAAGTAAAGACCGGCCTCTGAACAAACATGGCGGTGAAAATGATCAGCCAGCCGATCCAGACGTAGGCAGGATTGACCGGCCGGACCGAACTGCGGTCTACCAGGTCGTTGGCCGATGTCTCGTGGCCCGGCCGCGAGCGGTATCTCAGCAGGATGCCAAACACGATGCCGCCGATGAGCAAGGTTAATCCCGCCAGCGCCGGCGCGCCGAACCGATAAAAGAAACCGGCCGAAAAAAGCCCGAACGCCGATCCCAGGCTCCAGGCCAGAGTATAAAGTCCCACCGTGCGCTTCAAACTGCCGGGAACTGTTTCGCCCCGCATGAAGGTTTGAAACGCATTGAAGAATATCGCGAACACGATGCCCATAATTCCCTGGATGACGAGCAGGGGGACAAAACGGGTTGACATGAAACAGAGAATGCCCAGGAGCGGGAACAACCCCGTACTGACGAGGAGCATCCTGCGCGCGTTGTGTCGCGTTAGGATCGATCCCGCGGCGAGACTGGATATCATGTAGGTCAGCTGGAACAACCCGCCCAGCCACGCGCACTGGGCCGTGGTCATGTGGCGTTCGCCGGCGCCGTATAACACGGCAAAAAAAATGAGAAACGCAAGCCAATCCATCAGCGCCGGACAGATGTAAATGCTCATGCGATAACTCCTGTACGAGGGGGTGTTGTATAGCGCATCGTGGAGGGCTTGGCAAGGAAAAAGAGTCGCGCCCAAGATTAGCAGGAAAGATCGGCAACCTCTGTCTGCCGTTGCATCCCCGCGCTGTCATCCTAGGCCTGGTTTTGCGATATGCCCGTGTCTGTCACACGCATCGCTAACATAGGTGATCGCCAATCTTATCGTTACGGGCGGTTATGGCCACAGCTTGGCTAATGATCGCAGACGGTGCCGGAAAGCGGATGCAACCTTTGGACCACAATAGTCGGGAGGCCAGAGCGCCGAGGGGAGAAGCGGGTCATATCGCATGGCCTCGACATAAGCGGCCAATGCGTTATGCATCATGGCGAATATTGTTGTGCGGCCCCGGTCGCCTGGCGCTTGCGCCGTGCCTTGATCACACTCTGCGAGGTAGCTGGTTTGCACGACGTTCAACCGGTCAAAATCCCATGCCTGAGCAGAGATCTCGGCGCCTTGTTGTCCCAAGACGGTCTGGGCTTCAAACAGGCAAGCATAGTCGCGAATGGCGGCGGCTTCTTGCAGGTCATGAAACAGCGGGCGGATGTCTCTCGCAGAAATCCACACGCTTTTTTGGAGGCATCCCAGGCGCTGGCGTGCCAGGAAACGCCCTAGGGCCGAGCGATACGGACGCTGTGTTTCAGGAATATCATACATCAAGAGATACCAGCGGCCATCCCAGCGCTGATTCCAAAAACGTTCAGGAAAAATGATGTCAGAGATACGGGATTGGCCTTCCGGAGTGAGGTGCAGGACAGGTGGACGCCCATGGGTGCGGCGATATGCGATGAGTCCATTCTTGCGGAGGCGGTAGATAGCTTGGCGATAAAATGTTCCGCTTGGAAAACTATGATTCCAGGTGGCGGATTTTCCTCGGGTGAACACAAACTCGGAAAAAATTCCAAGCAGGTCGATCAGCTCGGCTGAGAGTGTCCGTCGTAGGATGGTGGGGGATATATCCGGATGATGGATGAGACATCGTTTCATTGAAAAACATGATAGTTCTAATATGAGCGATCGTCAATATTAAAACTATCTATGATCGGCCTGAGTATGATGGGGGGGCGAGTGCTAACGGGTGAGTTTTTAATTGAGGCACTTCGTGATGCTGTCAGTTATTCCGCGTCGAAACTGATTTTCACTAAATTGAGCGGCGTGCGACCGGATGACCGATGGGGTCCAGCCGCAAGCGGCACATCGCGTGATGGCGTCGAGCAGGGACTCTTCACTCTGTTCCTGGAAAAAGACGCCGGTGCTGCCGTCCACCACCGTTTCCAGTGCGCCGCCGCGGCCATACGCCACCACCGGTCGTCCGCAGGCCTGAGCCTCCACCGGCACAATGCCGAAGTCTTCCTCGCCGGGAAAGATCAATGCCCGGCATTGACGATACAGGTCCCGGATACGGTTGTCGGGAAGCCAGCCGGTAAACTGGATGTTCGGGCCGGCCAGCGCGCGCAAGCGCCGGAATTCCGGGCCGGTCCCGACCAGAATGAGATGGGCGCCGGATCGGGTGTACGTCTTAACGGCCAGGTCAATGCGTTTATAGGGTACCAGGGCCGACACAATCAGGTCATACGCCCCCAGTTCCGCGCCGGATCGGGTCGTCGGCTGATCAGGGGCCGGCGTCCAGAAGTCGGTATTGACCGGCGGATAAACAACGTCGGCCTCCCTTCCGTAATAATCCCCGATGCGTTTCCGGACATGCCGACTGAGGGTGACAAAGCGGTTTACGCGTTGGCATGTTTGACGATCCCAGTCCCGTAGTCGGGCCAGCAGGGGGTTCAGCATGGCTTTTTTCAAGAGGTTGGTCCCGAAATACTCTTCGTAAAACATCCAGGCATAGCGCATGGGAGTCAGGCAGTAGCACAAGTGCCGGGCGCCCGGTGGCGGCAAGGCGCCCTTGGCGACGCAATGACTGATGCTGATCAGCATATCCGCTTGCGGGAGTTGCAGGCTTTCCATGGCGGCGGGGAAAAATGGAAGGAAATACCGGTAATGACGGGTAATGCCCGGGATTTGCTGAAGCCGCGAGGTGGTGATCGGGTGGCGGCGGATAATATCAGATGTAACGTCAGGATTGTGAATCAACGTGAAGATGGGCGCCCGGGTGTATGCCCGGCACAGGTTTTCCAGAACACGCTCGCCCCCGCGCATACCGGTCAGCCAATCGTGGGCCAGGATGACGTTCAAGTCCTTCATGATGTTAAGGAATTTCCCGCCATAGGCGGCTTCCACATGAAAAACCTGGGATAAAAATAATGTTGCCCCGATGTGCTTCGCGCATCGGGACCTAATTCAAAAAACATACCGGCTGTCATGTCAATGCCTTCCAGTAGGCGTCCAAGGTTTTCTGCGCGGTCACCGTCCATGTGAATTTCGAAGCCTGCTGAAATCCTCTGGCCACCATATCTTCTGCCAGGCGGTGATCGGTTAGAATACGTTTCATGGCTTCGGAGAGGCCGAGAATATCCTGAGGCTGAACTTTCAGCGCGGCGTCGCCGGCCACTTCCGGCAGGGCCCCTTTGTTGCTGCAAATCACCGGTATGCCACAGGCCATGGCTTCCAGCACAGGCAATCCAAAGCCTTCATAACGGGATGGTAGAATGAATACATCGGCCTGTTGATATTCCCTGACTAGTTGATCGTCGGTCACATAGCCTGTCCAGACGACGTCACGTTCGACGCCCAGTTTCGCGGCCAGTTGGGCGGCCTCGGGATAGCGCGGATCCTTTGGGCCGACCAGTCGCAGGACAACTGGGAATCGACACTGTTCCCGCAATCGGGCGAATGCTTCGATCAGACCGGTCAGGTTTTTATACGGATCCGGCCGACCGACCCACAGAATGACCCGGGCGCCCCGATGCGTGCCCGGAATGAAGTCGGGGCCGGCGCCACTCGAAGAGGTATCTTGCGGGAGTGGTTTGAAGCGGGATGACACGCCGTCGGGAATTGACATGACGGACTGTTCTCGTTCCGGCGGGATGCGGAGATGTAGGAGAATATCATCGCGCGCCGACTGACTGCCCGTCAGGATGATGTCCGAGCGTGTCCCGACTTGGTGCATGATCCAGTGGTACAGTGGGGAAAGGCGTCGTTTCCGTGATCGGGGCGCATATTCCGGAAAGACGAGGGGGATCAGGTCATGGATGCTCGTCACGCATCGGATCTGTCCGGGCTGGTTCCGGGGAAAAGCGCGGAGCGGAATCAGGTAATTTGGGGAATGATACACATCAATCCGCTGTTCCGCCAGTATCTGCGGCATATACCACTGGTTGGTAATGGAAAACAGCCCGAAGGGAACTACGCAGGCGCTGAAATTCTCTGCCGGACCCAGCCCCGTGTCATCAATAAGGCGGTTTTTGAGTTTCTCGTCGTTGAAAAAAATAACGTAGTGATTATACTTATCGAGGACCACCAGGTTCCGGATCAACTCGCGGGTATAGGTCCCGATGCCGGTCATTTCCCTGAAAATCCAACGTGCGTCGATGCCGATTCTCATGGCGCTACCTTCCGGTAAAGCTCCCACGTCCTGCGGGCCGTTTCCTGCCAGCGATAGAGTGCGGCCTGGCGGCGGCCTTTGTCAATCCAAGTCTGACGTGCCGGAGCATCGGCCAGTAGGCGTTCTGTTTCCGAGCCCCAAAGATCGGCGTCGAAATCGCGCAACAGCAGTGCGCCGCCGCCTAGCACTTCCTCCAGGGACCCGGCGGCGGAAGCGATGACGGGCGTGCCGCACGCCATGGCTTCCAGCGGCGGGAACCCGAAGCCTTCGTAGAGTGAGGGGAACAGGAACAACTTGGCGCCGGCGTACAAGGCCGGCAATTGATCATCCGTGACGTAGTCCAGGTAGCGGATGTCACGGGCGCGGCGGGAACAACGGATGCGTTCCAGAATCGGTTCGTATTTCCAGCCCCGCATGCCCGCGATGACCAGAAGTCCGTCAAACCGGGTCATGCGTTCGAAGGCCTCGATGAGAAACTCGTGATTCTTACGGGGTTCCAGGGTGCCCACCGTCAGCAGGTAAGGGCGGTCCAATTCATACACACGCCGGAATGCGGTCACGCGCTCCGGGGATGGGCGGAACAGGTTCTCCGAAATGCCCAGAGGGATCGCGACGACCTTGGCCGGGCTTACGTTAAGCAGATCGACAATTTCGCGGGCGCTGAACTGCGAGTCCGAGATGACCGCCTCGGCCCGCTGGATGGTCTGGGAGATGCGGGCGGTCAAGTAGGCCAGGTTGCGCGACTCGGCGAATCCGGGATAACGCAGAAAACTGACATCATGAATTGTCACCACGGCTTTACCCGAAGTCAGGGGGGGGATGATAAAGTTGGGAAAATGATAGACATCTGCCGGTCCGGCGAGCCAATTGAACGGCGGCCAATGCAGGCGTTTCCAGCCTTGTTGGGCGATTTGACCCGGACACCAGCGAATGCGTTTCTGTTCCATGCCCGGCGCGGCGATCGGTGTCCCACGCCGGAGGAAGTCGAAATAGAACACCTGAATGGCATCTTGTCCGTGGAAGGCGCCTAGGTGTTCCACCAGCGAACGTGTGTAGCGGCCGACGCCCGTTTGCTGGGCCATCGCCGGCTGAATATCGATGCAAATTTTCAAGCACACTCCATTTTTGGAATTGACTTCACCGGAAATCATTCTAATAAAGATAGCCGGGGAAGAGGTCGGGACCGTTCTGGCTAACGGCCATTACAATTGGAAAATCAAAATACTATTGAACCAGTCTAATCAATGTATCGCAAGCATCCTCTGACCTATTGCCATTCTTACTCCTTTACACTCATAATTGAGTGTAATACTTGTCATCACATGCATCAATCGTAAAATAGAATCGGAATGAAACACCAACAGCAATTTGACCGTCTGACCGCCTCGGAGTTGTATTGTCCGCAATGCGGGAAATCCCA
>JAHIJO010000157.1 GCA_018898455.1 Verrucomicrobiota bacterium
CGGGGTTACAAGGGGTTAACCACTTGCGTTGAGCGGATAACCCATTGGGTTATCCGCCCAACGCGACGTCTTTTCGCCAATGCCTTGTCAGCATTGACGAAAAGTGAATATTGCGCGATTTTCGCGCAATATTCAGGTATTTATGATTCAGTACACTAACCTTCTGCCCGGCTGACGGCAATAACGCCCGTGCGGGACACATCCTGAACGCCGTTCGGCTTAACCAGTTCGAGAAAATTATCCACCTCGTCGGTCGCACCCACCATCTGAATGGTCAACGACTGGTTCTGGACACAGACGATCTCCGCGCGAAAGAGCGCCGCCAGCTCGATTACCGATGAACGGTTTTTCGCCGTCGTCATAATCTTGACAAGCATCAATTCGCGATCTATGTATTTTTCACTCGTGAGGTCATACACCTTGATCACGTCCACCAGCTTGTTCAACTGCTTGGTGACCTGTTCCAGTATCCGGTCGTCCCCCGGCACCACCATCGTAATGCGCGACGTGGCGGCATCCTGCGTGGGCGCGACATTAAGACTGTGAATGTTATACCCGCGTCCGGAAATAAGACCGATGACCCGCGCCAGCACGCCCGGCCGGTTTTCCACCACCGCTGAAATAATATGTTTCATAAGTTTTTTCCTTTTTCACGTTTTTTCAGGCCGCCATTCGAGACGTTCTCCCTCGCCGACCTCATGATTTGGAGCGCGGGAGCCATGCTCCCGCCTTCACCGTCGGAAGCTCAGCTTCCGGCTCCCAAAGCGCAAGCAAAGCTTGCGCACTCCATATTTCAATCCCCCTATCAAGTTGAATTTCTTTACGGAAAAGCGTCTAAGCCATGCTCTGGATCATCTCCGTCAACGACGCGCCCGCCGGCACCATGGGATACACGTTGGCCTCGGGTTCAACCAGGCACTCCACCACGGCGGGCAGCTCCGACGCGAAGGCCTTTTCGAGGGTGGGAATCACTTCGGCCCTGGTTTTCACCCGCAACCCCAGCGCCCCGTGCGCTTCCGCCAGCTTCACAAAATCCGGCAGATACGAATCCGCGGCCGGTTCCGGAATGTTCTCGTTTTTCCCTCTTCCACGCCGGCCCAAACGCGTGGCGGAATACTGCTTGTGATAGAACATTTCCTGCCATTGGCGCACCATGCCCAGGTGGCCGTTATTCAGGATCACGACCTTGATCGGCACCTGGTGCTCCACGGCCACCACCAGCTCCTGAAAGTTCATCTGGGCGCTGCCGTCCCCGGAAATATCCACCACCAGCTTGTCCGGCCGCCCCATCCTGGCGCCGATCGCGGCCGGCAATCCGAATCCCATGGTGCCCAGGCCGCCCGACGAAATGAACGTCCGGGGTTGAGTGTATTGATAGTACTGCGCCGACCACATCTGGTGCTGGCCCACCTCGGTCACGATGATGGCGTCGCCTTTCGTCAGCGCGTAGATTTGCTCGATCACATACTGCGGCATCAGGCCGGAGCCTTTCTGGTCGTAGGTGAACGGGTATTTTGCCTTCCAGGCCGCAATCTGGTCCAACCACTCTTTGCGCTCTTTGGCCTCCACTTGAGGGATCAGATTCCGAAGGATGTTTTTCGCGTCGCCCACCACCGGGATATCCACCGGCACACTCTTGGAAATCGCCGAGGGATCGATGTCGATATGGGCGATCTCCGCCCGGGGCGCAAATTCGGATATCTTGCCGGTCACCCGGTCATCGAAACGGGCGCCGACGGACACCATCAGGTCGCAGTGATGGGTGGCGTAATTAGCGGTCACACTGCCGTGCATCCCCAGCATGCGCAGGGCAAGCGGATCGGTTTCCGGGAAACACCCCAGGCCCAACAGGGTCGTGGTCACCGGGATATTCGCTTTCCGGGCCAGCGCCGTCACTTCTTCGGCCGCGTTGCTCAGGATGGCGCCGCCGCCCACGTACAACAGGGGCTTTTTGGACTTATTGATGGCCTCCGCCAGCCTGGCAATCTGTTTGGGATGGCCTTCGATCGTGGGATTATAGCCCCGGATTTTCACCTCGTCGGGAGTCGGCGCCTTCGTTGAAGCCCGCTGGACATCCTTGGGAATATCCACCAGCACCGGGCCCGGACGTCCGGTTCCGGCAATGTGGAACGCCTCCGCAATAATCCGCGGGAGATCGTCCACGTTCCGCACCAGGTAATTATGCTTCGTCACCGGGCGGGTGATACCGGTCGTGTCCGCCTCCTGGAACGCATCGTTGCCGATCATCGAGGACGGCACCTGGCCGGAAATGCACACCACCGGAATGGAATCCATGTAGGCGGTGGCCAGCCCAGTAACCGTATTGGTGGCGCCGGGACCGGACGTCACCAAACAGCATCCAACCTGTCCGGTTGCCCGGGCATAGCCGTCGGCCATGTGCGTGGCCCCCTGCTCATGGCGGGTCAGCACAAACTCGAACGGAGCCGTGTATAATTTATCAAAAATATCCAGAACGGAGCCGCCGGGCAATCCAAAAATGGTCTTCACACCTGCCTTTTTCAGTCCATCCATCAAGCATTCCACACCAGTTCTCATATAACATCTCCTCCTGCTCGTTCATCCACCGCATTACAAAAAAACATATATCATAGCACGACCAACAAAAAAACCCACCGATATTTCACGGTGGGTTTGACAACGCTCGGAACAGGCGGCTTTTCAGCCGCGCTCCAGCCCCACCGTGAAGGAGACCAAGAGCGCCAAGTCTAGCAATACACGGACTCGGACGTTCACAGGTTTCAAATTCACGATGTAGCCTTTGGCATTCATGAAAGCACTATGTCCCAAGCGGCATGATGTTGTCAATAATTTCTTTGCGTTTTTTATAATCAGTTTTTTACTTGACGCAGTCTTTGGCTACAGCCATCCAGAAACGGGCAAGCCACTCCAGACGCACCTTGACCATGACCATCGCGTTCAGCACCCTGCTTGCAACGTCCAATCAATAACTTAGACGCTTTCCCGTAAAGATACACGTTTTTGCGAGTATGATTTAGCCGAGTTATGCGGCCAGATCAAGTAGTTGGATTGGTAAATCATGGGTTTTAACTTTCAATGCGGCAGACATGAAAGCATGCCCGC
>JAHIJO010000158.1 GCA_018898455.1 Verrucomicrobiota bacterium
GACTTGGCTACAGCAGGCTGAATCACATCCTTGACTTCCGGCTGACGTGACTCCACGGCAATAAGATTTATCTTCGCGGGCGCCGGCAACTGAGACGGATCCTTCAGTCCGGCCTGCGGGGCGCTCGGTTTCGCTTCCTGCTGCGGCATGGACGCCTGGGCAACAGCCCCAACATCAAACCGCTTCTCGCGCGCTCCCGGTTCCGTCTGTTTGGCTTCCGGGGCACGCTGGTCCTTTTGCGGGATCGCGATCTTGACGGTCGAGACCTCGATCGGACGATTCGGCACGACCTCCAGGGGCTCATCTACTTTTTTCTTCGGCGGGGTTACATCGGGAGTCTTGAACTCCCCATGCCCCGCTGCCCGCGCTGCGGTTTCCCGCAGGGCCGCTTGCGCCTTTGAAATCACATCTTTGACCGGCTCGCTTCTGGCAACCCGGTCGGTCGAGAGGCGATTTTGCGTGTCCATTCGCTCGATCTTCAGAGGCTCGGCGCGGACGCTTTGACTCACCTGCGACTCCCTGAGGGTGGGTATTCCAAACGTGATCCTGCTGACAACGGTTTTCGGCACGGCATCCAGTTTCGCCCTCTGAAGCGACATGAGGCTGAACAGTGACAGTGACAGCAGGTGCAGGACGATGCTGAGCGCCAGGCAGACCGCAAGGAGTTCGGGGCGGTGGCGGCGTTTCAGCAAGGCCACCAGCAGGATGGCGGCAATGGCCAGGGAGAGGAAAATCTTGAGCAAAGGATACTCGAAGCCCATCCATGCGCTGGCCACTAACGGGGAGAGTGGCGGGTTGAGATTGGCCGCACAAAGCCGCCAGGGGAAGCCAGCGCAGGCCGCCGCAAGAAACAGCGCCGGAAAGTGTCGCTTCAAAGGATCGGACCGTTCAGCCATAGATAACCAGCCTCTTATGTGCCGGTCTTGCGGGTCGTGAGGTATGTATACTCGACCCCATGTTTTTCGCACAGATCCAGGATATTGACCGCAAACTGTAGAATGGTTTCCCGGTCACCCCGGATCACCACGGACTGATGAGGATCTTTTTTGACAGCCGTTTCCAGTAAGCTGTCAATGTCCGCGATGGTGCGCTGCTTGCCTCCGATCATGAAGACTCCATCGCGCGTGACGTTGACCACGATTTCCATTGGGATTTCCGTGATGGGACGCGCATCACGACTCGCAGGGGGATGAACGCGAACGTCGCGCTCGATGTCGGCAAACTTCGTCGTCATCATGAAAAATATGAGCAGGATCATCATCATGTCAACTATCGGAATCACGTTAATGCCGTAGAACTCTTGCGGCGGCTGCCTGATTTTCATCGTGCCCCTCCGGGTGGAACCTTGGCAAACAGTGTCTCCAGAAGTTCCACGGCCACGTCATCAATATTGCCAACGAGCTTGTCCACCCGATCCTGGTAATAAAAGTAGAGCGCCATCGAGGGGATGGCGATCACAAGTCCGACGGCCGTCGTCACGAGCGCCTCATAGATGCCGGTAGCCAGCAGTTCCGCCTTGCCCAGCGCTTCAGAAGTCGCCGCCACCATCATAAAGGAACGCATAAATCCGGTCACCGTGCCCAGCAGCCCCAAAAGCGGCGCGATGCTAGCCACGCTGGAGAGCACTTTGTTATTCCTTTGGAGTTTGACCGCTTCTTTCGCGCCCGCGTCTTCGATCGCCTTTTCCAATTCGAGCACCGGCCGGTCCACCTTCCACAAACCTGCCTTGACGATTCGGCCCATGGGGCTCTCACTAGCCTGAATCTCATCCAGGAGTCGCCGGCGAACTGCGGAATCGCTGGAATCGGATGCTTCCTTAATTTTCAGTATAATCTCGGGAGGTATCACCTTCTTGCGCCGCAAACTGACGACCCGTTCGATCCAAAATGCCACCATCAGTATACTGCACACATACAGGGGGTACATAACCGGACCGCCCCTCTGAAGGAGCTCCAGAAGGTTATGTCCGCTCATTCCTTCAACCTGCGGGCGTTCCGCAGGCAGGTTCACCGCGCCCTGCTTCGCCGCCGGATTCTGCGCTGCACACAACACGCTCAGCGCGAGACCTAACGCCGCCATACCACCCCACACGAACAAGCGCTTGCCCATGGATCCTCTCCTCCATTAAGTGGTTTTTGCCCACAATTAAATGTAATACCTGAATATTGCGCGAAAATCGCGCAATATTCACTTTTCGTCAATGCTGACAAGGCATTGGCGAAAAGACGTCGCGTTGGGCGGATAACCCAATGGGTTATCCGCTCAACGCAAGTGGTTAACCCCTTGTAACCCC
>JAHIJO010000159.1 GCA_018898455.1 Verrucomicrobiota bacterium
CATCACCGGCGTATAGCCTGCGCCGCCGAAGCCCCACAGCGTTGCCGTGATGTAATTTTGCGCCGACATCAGGACCGTCCAGTTGCCGTTGGCACCGTTGTAGACCGCCGCGTCGAACCGGCTACACGGCAATGCAGGAGAACTATGATTCCGATAACCGGTTCGACGCGGCGGTCTACAACGGTGCCAACGGCAACTGGACGGTCCTGATGTCGGCGCAAAATTACATCACGGCAACGCTGTGGGGCTTCGGCGGCGCAGGCTATACGCCGGTGATGGGCGATTTTGACGGCGACGGCAAGGCCGACCCGGCGATCTACCAGGAAACCATGGGTGATTGGTCGGTGAAGCTCTCGGGAAACCAATATGCCACAGCCACGATTATGGACTTCGGCGGGACGGGCAAACGAGCGGCAGCGGCGGATTACGACGGCGACGGCCAAGCCGATCCCATCCTGCTGGACGAATCCACCGGCGTCTGGCACGTGAAACTGTCCGCTAGCGGGTATGCCGAGGTCACCTTGGCCTCCGGCTATACGCCCTGATGGCAAGAGGTCAGAGGCACATGCGGATTTGCGGGTACTGTAGGCCTGCATAGTATGCGGGCATTCTGCAGGAAGCGACTGCCCGCTAAAGAGAATAGACCCATGCGTTCCCACCGCGTGAAAAAGCGGCGAGGCCGCCGTTTCTACTACAACACAAAGGAGGGAAATAAAATGGTACGAAAATTGTTTATTGATTCGGCAAAAGGCTTGGTTCTGATTCCTTGTATTACTCTCATGGCAACTGGGGCCGCTTACAGCCAGAGTGAAGCCTGGCAGCACTTGCAGCTCTATGGCGGCGCTGGGCGGCAAATTGCCGTGGACCCCGGAAATGCCAATCATCTGTTTTTAGCCGCCGGCGACGGTTGGGGGCAGTATTCTTATGTAACCACCAATGCCGGAGTTTCCTGGAGCCGGCTGGCCTTCAACGGCGGAACCGTTGTCTATGATCCGAACAACAGTATCACGGTCTATCTGGGTAAATATCACTCCGCCGATAACGGGCAAACTTGGAGTTCCAATGAGGCGCTGGTGGCGCTGACTGCGGAAGTTCAGGCGGTTAAACCGGGAGATTCGCAGACCCTGTTTGCCAAGAACCGCAGTGATGAGGCCGCCCAGCTTTTCCGTTCCGCAGATGGCGGAACAACCTGGTCCAATGTCACTCCGGCAGGTATAACCGATGCACGTTGGTCCAATAATGGACGTCCGCTGGCTTTTGATCCGGGTGATGCGTCCGTAATGTACCTTACTCTGGAACGAAGTCCTGGCGCCGCGGCAACTGATTTTGGGATATACAAAAGCACCAACGGCGGTCTGGCCTGGACCCGCAAAGACACCAATCAAGCCGCATCCATCATCGTCCATCCTGCCGATCGCAGCCGTTTACTGGCCACCGGCGGCCTTTACGAAAGTCCTATAAGGCGGAGTGACGACACCGGCGAAACCTGGCAGGTGACCGGTTCCGATGCCGATCTGCTGGTATACGATCCGGCAGCACCTGACACCGTGTTTGTATTTAGCGCCTTTGAATGCGCGCAAAGCACCAACTTCGGCCTGACGTGGTCGGATTTCACCTTGCGGGGACAGATCATTGGCAACTGCGATGCCGTCATTCCTGCCGCCGCTTCCAACGGCATTTATGTTTGTCAATTTGATCATGGAGTGTCCAAGGTGGCGGGCGATCTGTCCGGCGCGGAAGAACGCAACACGGGAATTATGGAATTAGATGTTGCGGCAGCGTTGATTGGCGGCGGCAGTCGTCATCTGGTGCTTGGCACCGAGCGCGGCGTGTCCATTTCATTTGACCGTGGCAATACCTGGGCCCATTACACGGGAACGTTACCCGGTGATACCAATACGCCTTTGTTAAATCAAACCGGTGATCTCTGTTTTGGTTTTGATTCAACCCAGACCGTTTATTACGTCGGCGCCGGCGGGGAAGGAATCAATGTCAGCCGTGATGGCGGACTCTCCTGGCGACCCACCCGGAACGATGGCGGCGGAACCCCCGCGATCACTTCCTATGCCGCGGTCGTATATTCCGCCATTTGCCCCACGCCCGACGATACCAATCGGTTCTTTATCGGAGCCCGCGATGAGGAAGGACCGGCGGACCGTTCCGTCTCCGGCTTGTATTATACCACCAACGGCTGTGGCACCCTGGTTCAAACGCCACTCTTTACCGGCCATGTCAATCGCGTAGTGGCGGAAAGTGATGTTTCTTATACTGCCCGTGTGCCATCGCCCACCACTCCCTCGCGATTAATGTATGCCGCCGTGGGCTATCTGCAGGATGCCGGCGTGCGCGGCATGTATTGGAGCGAAGACTCCGGCCATGCCTGGTCGTTGCGCGGACTTGCGGAAAAGAAAGTCAGCGCCCTGGCCATCGATGCCCTGGATGGACAGATTGTCTATGCCGGCATTATTGACACAAGCAGCCAATATGTTCATCAAATTCTGCGTTCCGATGATGCCGGATTGAATTGGACTAATGTTACTTTCCCCGAGTTTGCTACCAATGGGGTCCGGATTGTATCATTGGCCACTGCGCCTACCAATAGCGGCGTTGTTTATGTTGCCGGCATGAATGATCAGCTGAATCTCGGATTTATTGCCGGAAGCGAAGACTACGGCCAGACCTGGAATATCCTTGCCGGTCCGATTGAACGCCTGCGAGTGGTCGCCGCCGGTTCGTTGTATGGCGCCATGAATGGCGGTTTTTATAAATATACCAACGCGCCATCGGAACCGGACGCGCCTACCGGATTGACGGCAAGCGGCGGCACGTCTGTTGATAAAGTTCAATTAGCCTGGAATGCCGCAACTAATGCCACGGGTTACACTGTCTGGCGCAGCGAAACGAATGACACTAACAGTGCCGCCCTGCTCACCGCGGAAATCACCACCACAAATTATGACGATACCACCGCCGCGATGGGCGTCTTGTATTATTACTGGGTCAAGGCAACCAATGCCGCTGGCGCCAGCGCGTTCAGCGCGTCCGATTCCGGCTGGCGCGCCGATATATTGACAGAGGTCTGCGCCGATTACGACGGGGATGGCAAAGCCGACCCGGCTTTGTATGTGACCTCGATCAGCAACTGGTACGTAAAACTCTCGGCCATGAGCTACACACTGGTCACGCTCAACTTCGGCGGACCGGGCTATCAGGCTGTCCACGGCGACTTTGACGGGGACGGCAAAGCCGACCCGGCCGTGTACCAGGCGGCCACCCCTTCGGCAGGCTCAGGGCAGGGCGGCAACTGGTACGTACAGCTCTCCGGAAGCGGCTATACCATCGCTTCGATGCTGGGCTTCGGCGGATCAAGCTATCAA
>JAHIJO010000160.1 GCA_018898455.1 Verrucomicrobiota bacterium
ATCGGGTCATCGAGGATTACGATCAACGGGCAGATGCCGAGAATCTGATTGGAGAAGCACAACGGGAAGGGGTTTTAGCCATACCTTCCAAGCGCTTTCAGGCGCATCACGCGTTTTTCCAACTCGTGATGCTGGCCTATATGTGTCGCCGAAGTGCTCCGGATTGTTGGAGGATGGGGTCTTGCCGGTAACAACCCTGCCGAAATCACGAATGACAATTTTGTCCCACATAGCTCATTCCATCAGCTTCGCCATCATCCGTCCTTCTTTAACTCCCGTTCGACGAAGGCCCGTAGTTCGTCAACGCTGGGCAACTTGAGCTGATACTGGGACACGAACAGCCGATTGTCCATACCCGCAAGAGCATACTTCACAAGGGCATGGTTCTTCTCGGTGCAGAGCAGGATGCCCACCGGCGGATTGTCGCCCGCCACCATCTCGTGTTCCTTGTACCAGCCCACGTAGGAATTGATCTGGCCGAGATGCTCGTGCTTGAACGCATCCAGCTTCAGCTCGAATAGAACGTGGCAACGCAGGATGCGGTGGTAGAACACCATGTCCACGAAGAAATGCTCGCCACCGATGAGGATACGCTTTTGCCGGGCCTCGAAACAGAAACCCCGCCCGAGCTCCAGCAGGAAGTCCTGCACCTTATCCAGCAAGGCATCCTCCAAGCGGGATTCGTGCATGACCTCCTTCGGCTTCAGGCCGAGAAACTCGAACACATAGGGGTCACGGATGACCAATTGGGGCGAGTCCGCTTCCGCCTTGGCTTGTGTGATGCGGGAGAGGGCCTTCTTGTTCTTCGAGAGCCCCCAGCGCTCGAAGTAGAGGCTTGCCATCTGCCGCTTGAGTTCCCGCACCGACCAGTTGCCCTTGATGCACTCGACCTAATAAAATGTGCGCTTGAGCGGGTCGCCGGTCTTCATCAACTCGGCGAAATGGGAAAAGGAGAGCGACCCCACCAGGCGTTCCGGCAACATGCCGACGGCCGCAGGCACGACTTCCCCTGGCCGACGGGAAACCGACAGCGCCGATTCGGAAGACGGTGATTTCCGATTTGTCTTGGGCGATTGGGCAGACGCTGTCTGCCCAATGTTGGGATACGAGTCGTAGAACTGCCGGTAGAGCTTGAGCGAGCAATACGAGAACGCATCGTCCGGCGGCAGTCGCTCCGAGAGCCGCTGAAGCAGTTGCTCTCCGTACTTGGCCCGGTCTGACCCGTGTTGCTCGTATTCCCGGATATAAAAACCTATCAGCCAGTTGCGGACGGTCAGACCGACGTTGACCGCCTTCAGAGCGTGCCGGGACAGTTGTTCATGGACACTGCGGATGGCGTCAACCAGACCGGCGAAGTTCAACGCTCCGGTTCTGTCAGCGGGAATGCTTTGTTGTTTCTGTCGCAATGACGGTCTTGTCTTGTCTTGTCTTGTCGCCCTTCAATTGCGGTCTCCTTTGCCGTCCCGTAATTCTCGCACCAGTGGCGCGAGTTTTGTCGTTCCCGGCCAATTCTCCAGCCAGCGGTTGGAGAATTGTTATCCTATTTACCGAGCCGTGGGCTTCCCCCAGATTGCACATTTTCACAGGTTTTGAATATAGCAGGGCGGGTCCGGAAAAGCCAGTTGAAAGAAACGACATGATCGGCCGGGGACAGGCATCTTCACCGTTGCCAGCCGCTAAAAATTAACGGCGCCTTTGATGCTGAGATAGATCTGGAACTTGTCCGCCGATCTCGCGCCGGCGGCATGCCACCGGGCTTCGCGGTCAAAGGCATAGGCGGCGCCGATCCCGGGGGCGATGTCAAACAGGGTCAACAAGGTCAGGGAGCAGTTCAACTCCACACCCGTGGATTGAATCCAGGCCTGGGCCGGCGCGCCATCCGGCTCGCCGCCCCAGGCCTTGCCGCCGTCATAGAATACTTCGCCGAATATCTGCTGACAGTAAAACGGGGCCGTGGCGTTGAACCCGCGATAGACGGGCAGGATCGGGAACCGATAGGCCACGCTCGCCTTGACGATGTTTCGTCCGACCCCGGTGTTCTGGTCATACCCGCGCAGGAGCACATTCCGGTTCATTCCCTGCGGGGCCGAACCGACAAACAGGCTGTTCCCGCCCAGCCCGAAACAGCCCTGGGCAGTCTGGTCGCCCGCGCCGGCGCCGAGCATCCCTTCCAGCTTGAGGACATGATTTACCAGCCATGGAAGGGAAATGTATTCGTCCCAGGCGCCGAGCCCGCGTGTCTGGTCCAGATCGCCGCCCAGGACAGATGCGGCCTGGGCCACGGTGACGCTCACCAGCCGACCGTCCTCGATGGAAGCGCTCCGCCCGAACGTGGTCCCGTTGAAATAGGTCAGCGTCGCGAAGAGGGATCCCTCTCCCCCTTCAAACAGGTTAGTCGTCAACAGAGTTTGATTGCGGTATTTGTCTTCGCTCTTTCGGATCGAGGAACGGTCGGTGTAATCATAGCCGAGCGTGAGATCGAACTTGAAATCCAGCCGCGGCCAGGGGATGGTTGCCGCCAGGCCGAGCGTACCGACTGTTTCGTTGTAGTCGTAAAACACCCGGCGCCGGTCTTCGACCAGGTCGGGATAGGATTGAACACCGTAAGCGCCGAACACCTCTAGAATCGAATACCAGCCGGCATAGCGGTAATCGAACACGCCGACCGGCGTGGCGTACTGGCTCTCGGCCCCGCCGGCCAGGGTCAATCCCTGCCAGGCCGTGGGGTCGCTGAAGGACGCCGCCAACCCGCCCTCTGTCCGCTCTGAGCCCACGGTCAGCCAGGGCGTCCAGTAATCGAGCGTTACTTCCCGGATGGACTGATAGGACCGACCAAGAGCCACTGCGGGACCCGGCGCCGGGTCAACTATCTGCCGCTTCCGCTCGTTGATCGCGAGACTTTTCCAGACCGGCTCCAGCGTCGGGAGGGGCTGGGTGATCGGCGGCAGAGACGCTACATCGAGGACAGTCAGATAAGGCCCATAGGAGTCATAAGCGACGGCGGCCAGCCGCCGTCCGTCGGGCGAAAAAGCCGGATCGAACAGGCCGCCCTGAACATGCGTCAGGGGCGCGGGCGGTCCGGCGCCGTCCATGGAAAGTTGGTAGAGATTATAGACACCGGTGCGGTCGGACGAAAACACCAGGCTCACGCTGTCGGGATGAAAGACCAGGCTTTCAATGATCCCGGGCCAATCAAGGATCACCCGGTCCTGACCGGATGCCCGCTCGATCCGGTGAATCCGGGAATTCGTCTGACCCGACTCGATGTAGGCCAGCCAACATCCGTCCGGCGAATAGGCAGGGCCGATCAGGCTGTGTTTTTCCGGAGCCGCCATGATCGGTTTTTCACCCTCCCGATCCCCTACCCGGCTCAGGGGCACCTCGATCAGGATCTGACGTCCGCCCGCATCGCGAACGGCGGTCAGCGTTTTTCCATCCGGGCTGATTGCGGGATACCGATACCGGCCGGTTCGAGTCACCAGGCGCACGGATGCGGTGGCCGGGTCGAAACGATAGAGACGGGTCCAGAGCCGATCGCGGCCGGTGATATCCAGCCGGGTAAAATAGATAGATTGCCGATCCGGGGCCGGCATCAGTCGGTTGCCGCAGTCAATCTCGACGCGAGCAGAACGGATCTTCCTGACCTGACGTGAATCCAGATCGATCCGGTACAGGGTATCGCGGCCGGCCTCCTCGTGGCCGATGAAAAACACGGCTTGGCCCGCGGCATCAAACACCGGCTGTTCGACGTTCATCCTGGGCGGGGTCAAATGGGGCAAGGGGGTCAGGGGAACCGACTCCAGCCGGAGCAGGCGCTCCTGCTGGCGATCCTTTTCGCGTCGGACGGCATCCTCGGCCAGCCGGTTGAAGGTTTCCCTGAGCACGGGCCACGCGCTGTTGTCGAACGCCAGGAAAAAAGAATGGGCCACCGAATCGGACAACTCGCCCGGAACGTTTCGTTCCGGCGCCTGGGTTCCATAGGTGTCGTGGGCGTATTCCAGGGTCCGCATCCCATAGAGATACGTGGCGTCGCCATACGGCCATTCCGGCAAATGCAGGTCCCACTGGTTGGCCGGCAACTGGCGCCGATCCGCGACCGGCATCCGCAGGATCATATCGGCAATGGCATTGCGGCCCCGGCCGGGTCCGACGAATTCCGTTTCCGCCCAGGTGGTCAGGCCTTCCAGGTACCAGGTGGGGGCAAAGAGCGCCGGCGGCGCCGCGGCCAGGGTCATCAGCACCGACAGCATATCGCCCGCGGGCACCACCCGACCGAAGATCCGGCGCAGGGCGTTATCGAGTCCGTACTGGGCATCCAGCGAAAGCAGGTGGGCGTATTCATGGAAGATCGTACGCCGCAGGTAATGACCGGGCTCATAGATCGTCGAATGCGGCGGCGCATCCGCCAGGCAGATTTGCAGGATGGGGCGCGGGTACACGGTCGCCCACCCGTTGTGCAAGTCATAATTATCGGAGATCATGACAACCGTTTTCCGGCGTGGTGTCCAATTAAAGACCGGCGCCAGGAGGGAGTGGGCGTCTTCGCAGGATTTAATCAGACCCGGCAGTTGGGGCTCCAGCGACTGCTGGTAAATGTACAGAAAATGATCGCTGGCCGTGGTTTTCAGCGGCTCATAGATCGGCATCTGGGCCAACACGGGCGCCGCGAGCAGGATCGCAATTAATTGCGGAATGT
This sequence comes from Verrucomicrobiota bacterium, assembly GCA_018898455.1. GTDB lineage: Bacteria > Verrucomicrobiota > Kiritimatiellia > JAAZAB01 > JAAZAB01 > JAHIJO01. The sequence goes on from JAHIJO010000160.1 coordinate 4,697, forward strand.
AGATTGCGGATTGCGAAATATAATTCATGGGATTGATCTCGCGCCGTACGCGTCACACCGTGATGGGTTACAGAACGCTGCGGATCAGGTGCGCTGTCAAGCACCACCGGCATTCGCTTTGTTGGACACGTGATATTCTCGTTTCTTCCAGTAGTCAATCCACCGACGTCTGTGCCACATGAGCCGGTGCCGATCCACGGCAGAACCCGATTCATACTCCACTATAACGGCCTCCACTTCATTGTCGGTTAGGCCGCGATCAGCTCCAATCAGGAAGCCAAGGTCCCACATTGGGTCTCCCCAACCAAATGTTTCCCAATCAATGATGCAAAGTCCCTCCGTAACTGGAAGAATGTTCACAGAGAAGTAGTCTCCGTGCACGAGTCGCTTATGTTCGGGCTGTGGCGCTTGCCCTCCGGTTGTGCGGTACTCCCGAGGGTCCGAGTGTCGGGCCAACTCCTGCAGGCGCTTGGATAACTGGGACTCCTGCAAGTTGTGAAGGCGCGATAGAATGTGAGCGGCCGCAATTCTCGTATTGAACACCCACTCCGTCCTCTCGACCTTCTTGCACAATACCGCCGCTTCTCCATCAACCGCTGCATGCCCAAGCACAATAGGCGTCGGGATTCCGAGATCGGGCAACTCCGACATGGCAAGGAAACACTTCTCCGCCGCCTGATCCGGGGGCAGGCTGGTGTTCACGGCCTCCAGAGACCCCGGTTTGAAGACGGTAAGGTTTGCCATGGAGTCAACAGTAACGGCGCTGAAGCTACACTCCCAGACTTCCCGTTCCAGTCCTTTCTTGAGATACCGTGCGGTGTTCAACCGCACCGAACTCTGAGGCATGCAGACGCTCATCCACCTTTGCACGTGCCCATGTTTGTCGCTATGTGATGTCAAACATTGCTCCTTCGTCCAACAGACAGACAGTTACACCCGCTCGACGCACTCGATCGTTTTTTCGTAATTGGCCAAGCCGCGGATGATATGGCCGCAAAGCGTGTTGCCCTTGACCCCGCCGGAATCCTCGGAAGAACCGCCCTGGCCGCGGCAATCCATGGCCGCCATCAGCCAGAATTTAACACATAAACATTGGATATAATCATACCGCATAACGTGTAGCCCAACCCGCCGCGACGGTCGCTCCCAAGTACCGCTAACCTTTCGTTTTCAGTCGTTTTCTAATCTGTTGAAACAGATCTCGCTTGCCTTCGGCGGCAGACCACTTCTCAATCTCGTCGAGGTCAATCCGATTCTCACGGGCAACCAGGACTGCCTGCTCAAGACATTGAAGATCATCCCAGTGAAAATAACCGGCCAATCGGTCCTTGACACAATCGGTTGGCGATATGATTTTGAATGTTCCGGCACGCGTCTTGATCTCGATGATTTTGCCAACGGGTTCATCGCCCACTCCGAGAGGCCCCGGGAGAAACTCAATCAGGAATTCAGTATCGGGATGCCTGAAATATCTTTTGTCCTCCCGGAAGCCAATGTCTGCCATGGCGGCCGTGATCTTGTCACGTCGCGAAAACCCGGCATTGAAAAAATCCAAGTCCATGGAAACATACTGCCCCTTGCTGTAATACGCAACGCAGGCTCCTCCAGAAAGAACCACGTTGATGCCTCGCTGGCTTAAGTGGTCGCCGATATATCCCGCGAGATCGATGGGCGTCATGTCGGCAATGGACATCACAGCGGTTTTCCCTTTCTCCTTGGCCGGCGGCGCACCATGAGAAGACGGTCCCTGTCGTCCGGCGAGTAGAACGCGATCGCTTTTTCCAGAAGGCTCTTGATTTCCTTGAGGAATGCATATCTCGGATTAAACTCATAGAGTCGAGTCCTTCCCGCCGTTCGGCTCACCAGGACTCCCGCCAGCTCGAGCTTGTCCAACTGCTTCTGAATGGGATTAAGGTCTGTTTCGAAGAAACGAGCCATCTCCCTTGCGTATCCTTCTTGGCGCGCGAAGATGAACGCAAGGACCCTTTCACAACTGAGTGATCCCAGGATGGGTTCTAACATCGGGTTGACCTCCCTCGCATTATTTAATGACCTAACAATACGATCATATGACCTATATCATCGGTCATAGCATTCGGGATGATGATAAAATGCAAGCAGGATATTCAACAACCATAATCACCCATGGAACGACGGCACGATCCCCGATGCGTAAGCCATCGGGCGTGTGCCGAAGCGGGAGCGGAGGATTATATCCGCTCGATGCACTCGATCATTTTTTCGTAATTGGCCAGGGAGCGGGCCGACAGGACCCGGCCGTAGGGACAGGAGGACGGCATCAGGACAAACCCGCGGCCTTTGCCGGACGTGCCTTCGCGGATAGCTTTCAGAATTTTCTTTTCAAATGCCGCCGGCTCAAGATTCTCGATATCGCTGGCCTCCAGGTTGCCGAAGAGCGTCATCTGCGAACCAACCTTTTGCCGGACAGCGATCAGTTCCAGGTCGCCCTGCGGCGGCGGCTCGATCGGGTCCAGGCCCATGCATCCCGTGGCCGCGATGTGATCCAGGACGGCCTTCAGCCGGCCATGGCAATGAATGCGGGCAAACCCGCCGGAACGCTGAATGGAATCCACCATGGGCTTGTCATAAGGCACGACATATTCCCGGAACAGATGCGGCGGCAGGTAGGGTTCCGAAGCGTATTCCGGCCCGCAGATGCGCCATAATCGGCCCGGTAACGCCTTGGCGATCGCTTCGGTTTGATACCAATAGCTACGGGCAAACCGGTCCATGATCCGGCAGAACAGCTCCGGTTCGGTCATGGCCACGACCGTGAACTGGCCCATCTCGAAAAGCGTAGCGGCGGAACACAGCGGATCGCCGCTGTCGATCATGGCAATCCCCTCTTCGCCCAGTTTTTTTTCTCTATCCAGAAATGCAGCCACATCGGGCTCGCCGCCCAGCGGCGCTTCCGGCAGGTCCAGCCAGGCTTTGATATCATCTTCGTCCTTGAGAAAATGCTCCAGGGTCCAGGTCGTGTTGACGTCCGGATCCTGCCGCCAGCGACCGGTCAGCACGCGCTTGCCGGCTTGAATGGTGGTCGTGGTGAAGCGGCTTCCCTGCGTATCGGTATGCGATTCGGACCGGGTCAATTCGGCCACTGGATCGGGGGGCGCGTTTTTGAACGGCACTCCGGCCCGGACGATGCGATCCGTCCTGACGCGGGCCAACTCAATCAGCGGTTTCCAGGACGGATGCGAATAGATATTGAACGGATCGGGATTCTCCGTGTCTTGATATCCGTCGATTTCGTAAAAACTGACCGGAGGCCGATCCACTGGCTCGCCGCGCAGCGATGCCATCAAGCGTTCCCGTCGGTTCATCATGCACTCCTCTTCAAGGATTTGCCACAAAGATGCAAAAGAAACACAATATCAAAAATATATCCGATTATCGGTCTTGTGAATTTTGTGCCTTTTTGTGGCTAAGATTATTGTAAAAGTTACCCGCTCGGCGGGCCTAATTCACTGCTAAGGAACTTCAAAGTTGCCCGATTAATATATTCATTCCGAGCGTAGCGAGGAATCTCGTCAATCGAGAATCCCTATGGCGGAGATCCTTCGCTTCGCTCAGGATGACAAACGTGAACAGTGAAAATAATTGCGGCGCAGCCGCCTAATTTATGTCACAGTCCGGCCATGAACTGAAAGATGCGGTCCTGCATGTCGGGCGCGCCTTCATGGCCGAAATCCGGATAAATCATCACGTCCTTCGGCGACTTGATTTTGTTATACGCGGCAAACTGGGTGGACGGCGGACAGATGGTATCCATGAGCCCCGTGGCCATCAAAACGCGGGCGCGGATGCGCGGCGCGAGAAACTGGAGATCAATATATCCCAGGCGGGTGAAAATTTCATCCTCCCGTTCATGCCGGGGATCGAATAGGCGGAAGAACGTCCGCAATTCCTCGTACGCGCCGGCCGCCAGGTCCATTTCCCAGACCCGGCGGTAATCGCACAGAAACGGAACATTTGGCGCCGCGCGCCGCACGCGGGGCTCCAGCGCCGCGCACGCCAGGGTCAGGCCGCCACCCTGCGAACCGCCCATGGCGCCCACGCGTTTGGGATCCACTTCCGGCAGCGCCATGACAATCCCAGCCAACTGGGCCGTGTCGAGAAAAATGTGCCGGAACAACAGTTGATCGGGTGAATCGTCCAGGCCGCGGATGATATGGCCGCGAAGCGTGTTGCCCTTGACCCCGCCGGAATCCTCGGAAGAACCGCCCTGGCCGCGGCAATCCATGGCCGCCACTGAAAATCCAAGCGCCGCATAATTCAATTTATCGGACCAATCGCCCGCATTACCCGCATAGCCGTGAAACATCACGATCGCCGGATGCGGTTCCGGGCAATGCTTCGGCCGGATATATTTTGCGTGGATGCGGGCGTTCCGGACCCCGGTGAAATACAGATCAAAACAATCGGCAAAGGGCGCTTGGAACGCGCTCCGAACAAGCTTGACCTTGGGATCCGTGGCGTGCATCTCCTTGAGAGCCCGGCCCCAGAACCGGTCGAAGTCGGCGGGCCGGGGATTGCGTCCTTTATATTTTTTCAGCTTGGCCAACGGCAGGTCGGTGAGGGGCATACCAATATCTCCCTTGAAACAACCGGGGCGACCTGCCCGCAGTCGCTATCCGTCGGCTGACGGATTGCGGGCGGGGGGCACCCCGGCTCATTTTTTAATTTGTCGGCCGCTTTTGGATCCGGCCTGCCCTCAGGCCGGTCCGTTGTTGCTTCACCATCAAAGCCCGCCCCGACGCGGGGCGGGCTAACTGGCGCCTTTAAAAATATGCTAATGACACCTTGCGGGAATGCCGGCCATAGTAAGGAAACGATTCGTAAATGTCAAAATGAAGTCCAAAATGGTTACGACGCTGGGCTTGACTTAAACCCGGAGCTTTGCAAACATGAATATCTTATTACTATGAATCCTTTTTATCTCATGGCACGCGGATGGGCCGCTGGGCACCGGTATATCGTAGGGGCCGCGATTATGGTCGGGGCGTGTCTGCCGCTCCAGGCTGAGCCGTGGACCTTTGCCGTCATGGGCGACACTCGCGGACCCGATGACTCACCCGGCGTCAACACGCAAATTGTTTCCAGTATTGCCATGGATATCGCGAGTAATGCCTGCCGGTTCGTGCTGGTGACCGGCGATCTGATTTGGGGAGGGTCCGGCGATATCCGGGACCAGTATGACGTGTGGAAAAATGCCATGGCGCCCGTCTATCGGGCTGGAATTCCGATCTATCCCATTCGCGGCAACCATGAATACATTCGGGATCCGACCGGTACGGTCTGGCGGTCTGTATTCCCCAACCTGCCGACAAATGGTCCCGCCGGCGAGGTCGGCCTGACTTACAGCTTCGCTTTCAGCAACGCGTTTTGTGTGGGACTTGATGAATACATCCGCCGGCATCGGATCAATCAAGCCTGGCTGGACACTCAACTCAAAAGCAATACCAAGCCGCATGTTTTCGTCTTCGGGCATGAGCCCGCATTCCGTGTTAATCACGCCGATTGTCTGGCCAGCCATGCCGCGGAACGGAATATCTTCTGGGACGGCTTCCAGCGCACCGGCGGGCGGGTGTATTTCTGCGGCCACGATCACTTTTACAATCGCGCCGTGGTTGTCGAGGGCGCCAAGCCGCCCATGTTTCAGATCGTCACCGGGTCCGGGGGAGCGCCACTGCATCCCTGGAAGGGAAGCTATTTCGATGCTCGCGTTCGTCTGCAATACGGCAACACGACCCTGTTCGGCTATAATGTGGTGACGGTCGAGGACCAGGCAGCCATGGTGGATTGGAAAGCCCTTCTGCCGGACGGCCGCTGGAAAGTTCTGGATTCGCTGACTATCATCAAGCCGATCCGGGGGGCGAACTTCGCGGGGGAAAAGCAGTAGCGTGGGCTACCGCACTCCTTACAGAAATAGCAGGCGTTACACCCGCGCTACTCATAATGAGATGGCGCCGGGTTTCTCGCCAGCACAGGCGGATCGGCCAAAGGCCGAATCCCGATAACGACAGGGGTCGGCTTTATACCGGCCGGATATCCGATTGCATCGCGAAACAACCCATGAGTTTCAAAGACATCATTCGAACAACGGGTCTGGTGATCACGGAATCCCTCAAGTCCTTCCTGCGGAACGAGGATCTGCAGAAGGCGGCCACAGCAGCGTATTACAGCTTCCTCGCCATTATCCCCTTGTGCCTGCTGGTCATCGTGGTGACGGGGCACCTGGTATTCTCATCCGACACAGCCATGAAAGGGCTCGAAGAGGTTGTCGGCCAGATTTCCCCGGTAGCCGCCCCGGTGGTGCTCAATGAGGTCACGGTACTGGCTCAACACCGAACCTGGGGCCTGCTGAGCATCCTGATCCTGTTCTGGTCGGTCACTCCTCTCGCCTCGGCCCTGCGGAGCGCGTTTAGCGATATCTTCAAAATCCGCCCAATCCTGCCGTTTTGGTCGACCAAGTTTTTCGATATTGTCAGCGTGTTGGTGCTGGTCACCCTGCTGATCCTGCTCACGCTGGAAAAGGCGTATAGCCCGGTTCTGTCCCACTGGCTGAAAGATCTGCCCATCATGGTCCGCGCGGCAAACACAGTTGTACCCCTGATCCTGGCCATGGCAGCGCTGTGGCTTTTCTACACTCTGCTGATCCCCGTCCGTTTGAAGCCGGTGCATTGGCTGGCCGGCTCGACGGTCACCCTCTTGCTGCTCTCGCTGGTGGGACCGGGATTTGCGCTGATCCTCCGGGTCAACCCCAACTACGGCTTCACGTTCGGCTCCCTAAAAATGGTATTCCTGCTGTTTATCTGGGTGTATTATTCGTTCGCCGTCGTTCTTTTCGGCACGGAAGTCATGGCCAACGTGTGGCGGAAGGACGCTCTAGTGCTCAAACGGCTCCTACTGGCGCCTAAAACGGCGCTCAAGACCAGCGCGTTATTGAACCGGTTTGTCCGCACTTTCAGCGCCAACGAGGTGATCTGCCGGGAAGACGACACCGGCAATGAGATGTTCTTCATCCTGTCCGGCGCGGTGGCCATCAGCAAGCAGGGGCGCCATCTACTGACCATGAAACCGGGCGATTATTTCGGCGAGCTCTCCATGCTGATGAAGGCTCCGCGGACGGCGACGGCCATCGCCGCATTGCCCGAGACGGCGGTGGCCGTGATCTCGCGGCAAAACTTCGACATCGTGCTGGGCGAAAACCCCGGCCTCGTATTAAACATGCTTCAGGAAATGGCCGCCAGGTTGAAGAGCACAACAGCCAAGCTGGAATAAAGTCAGAAAAATCCCGGTTAAAGGAGGTACGATGAACGTTGGGCACGGAAATTCTCGCTGCGCGCACTGGGTGTTTGTCATAATTTTTATCTGGTTGTCGTTTAACCAGGCATGCGCAGCGGGCGAAGCCCCGGTCGAAGCCAAGCGCGGACTGGAGGGCGTGATCCTGGCCCCGGATTTCTGGGAGCTGAACCCGGACGCCTTTGCGCGAAAAGTCAGCGGGCTTCAGTTCTATTGGGTGTCCAAGGACAAGGCCTCCGCGCGCTCGCAGGCCCGATTCCTGACCTTCCAGAACCAGTCCGTGGTGGAGGTGATCGTTCGTTTTTCAAGCAACACCGTCTCGGAAGTGATGCTTTCGTTTTTCAATCGCGGGGATATGGGCGAGATAAGCGAAGATGACTTTCGCAAGAAGGTGGTGGCGGTGACCAATATGATCGGCGAGATTTCCGGGGTGACAGGCAAGGACGTCACCCGCCGGGAAGACACGGTCTCCGAGCGCAAGGCGCAAACCATGGTATGGATCGCTTCGAACACCGAGTTCCGTCTTGAGTCGGCCTCTTCCAGGGTTAAGGATCGCGCAACAAACAGCCGCTTGATTCTTCCGGAATTTGCGAATCTTTTCATCAGGGCGAACACGGGTCAGATCTTCGTCGGCGCGAGCCCGGAAGGAAAAGCCCAAGCCGGCTTTATTGCCTTGCGGCAGAAGATCAAGCGGACACCGACCGGCGATGTCTATCTGGACCAGGTGCCCATGGTTGACCAGGGGCAAAAAGGCTACTGCGCCGTTGCCACGGCCGAGAGAGTGATGCGCTATTACGGCTTGGATATGAATCAGCATGAAATCGCCCAAAAGGCCCATACTTCCACCCGGGGCGCCATGGGCACCGACTCCAAATCGCTGCTGACCGCCCTGAAAGCCATTGCGAATTCCGCGGATCTTCAATTGAAGGTGGTGGATAAGTTTGACGCCGATGATTTCAAGAAACAAATCCAGCACTATAACCGTGAAGCCAAGCGCAACCGTGTCGCTGAAATCGGGCTTCCTCAATCAGGCGTGATAGACGTTGTGAAAATTTACGGGCAGATGGACAAGCGCATCTATCTGCAGAGCCGCGCCAAAGGCGGCAATACACAGATGCGTTTCTTCGGTAATATCCAGGACAAGATCAACAGCGGTTACCCGGTATTCTGGGGTGTAACCCTTGGCTTTGTTGAGGAGACAATCAAATTGCCCCAGAAGATCGGCGGGCATATGCGCTTGATCATCGGCTACAATGACAAGTCAAAAGAAATCATCTACACGGACAGCTGGGGACCCGGCCATGAGATGAAGCGGATGAGTCAGCAGGATGCCTTCACCATTACCACCTGCCTCTACAGCATGGAACCCTGAGGATCCCCGGAGGGAAATCCGGAATGACTGGAATAGGCGGCCGATTTGACCAGAATACGCAATCGCGGGTCTAGCTTGATGGCATCAGGGAAATTGAGCGGTAAAGGATAACTCTCTGTGGTCTCGCCCCTCCAGTTTCATCACCTTCTGATGCAAATTCCGTGTTTACGGAGATTTAGACGGGGTGTTTGTTGCCATTTCGTTTCTAATTTTATTAATATAATCAGACTTTGAGTCTAATGTATTCAGCAACTCAATCATTCTATTGGCTTTGTTGATGTTTTTCTGTTGAAGATAAGAACAACCAGCTTGATAAGCATAGTCGCAAGCCTGATTTGTTTGCCCCAAACCTCTATAAGCCAAAGCTATATTATAATAAGCTCCCGAAAACTCATTATTTAAAAGAACCGTTTGTTTAAAATACTCAATGGCGCCATTTAAATCTCCCTCATCCCACTGTTGTACTCCCGCCATAAAATATTTATCGGCTTCTGTTTTGGCGAGCGCCTCAACCCATTTTTTTACATCAGCAATCCTGCCGCAAATATCAATTCGTGTGTCCGATAAAACATTTTTATGTTCAGAAAGATTCTGAATGATTTGACCCAGGTTGCCTTGATTTTGCTTTATATTTTGACCAAGGCTTTCTGTGGTTGATGAAATCAGCGTCAGGGCTTTAGATTGCTCTATGCCCTGCTCTTGCGTTTGTTTGCCAATTGAGGTCAAACTTGTTTTAATTTCCGTGCTTTGTTTTGCTCCAGAATCATTAATTTCATTAATTTGATTTCCAATCTTTTCAAAATTAGATTGAATTTGTTTCAATTCCGCTTGTTGTTCGATAGATTGTTTTTGTAATAACTTGGATTGTTCGTTCAAATTCCACAACATATATCCGCCAAAAGACAACAATCCCAATACAATCAAAATAACAATGACAGCTAAAATAGGTTTTAACTTATTCATAATTGTTTCTCCTATTGGGATGAAATAAATCAAGATATTTAAGGCATAATATACTATCGATTGGATAACGATCAAGCTAATATTTTGATTATTTTATTGCTTAATGTTGGTAATCATTCCGATGGTATCTGATGGTGAATGTGTCGTTCTCTGGCGGGGCCAACCTGGTGTGCTCCCGGCTTCGGCGGGCAAGTTGGCAAAGCATGCTGTTCAGGGCGTATATCCGGACGGGGTGGAGGCCGTGGCATACCCGCCGGCCGAAAGCTTCACATACCACATTCCCGTGGCGATCTCGAACAAGGCCGGATCGGCCTTGCGGTCGCCGTCAAAATCATACGCCGCCGCGCGATACTCGCTCCCGCCAAACCCCACCAGCGAGGCTTCGGCATACCCGCTCCCCGACAGCTTCACCTGCCACGAGCCCATGGACTCCAGGTAAATCGCCGGATCGGCCAGCCTGTCGCCGTCATAATCGCCTATAACGGGTTCATAGCCGGCCCCGCCGAAGCCCCACAAGGTGCCCGTGATATAACTGCTTGCCGAAAGCAGGACCGTCCAGTTGCCGTTGGCTATATTATAGACGGCCGCGTCAGCGCGGTTGTCGGCATCGTAGTTCTCCTGAACGGCCGTGTAATTGGTCCCGCCAAAGCCCGTGGCCGACGCAATCCCGTAACCCAGGCCGGACATGGCTACCTGCCAATCCCCGCTGGCGGTGCCGTAAATTGCCGGATCGGCTTTGCCATCCCCGTCATAATCGCCCGCCACCGCTTGATATGCCGAACCGCCGAAGCCCGCCAGCGAAGCGATGGCATACCCGCTTCCCGACAGCTCCACGTACCAGTTACCTGTAGGCGCCTGATAGACCGTCGGATCGGCCTTGCCGTCCCCGTCGTAGTCGCCCACGCAGGCGGTGTAGCCCGGTCCGCCGAAATTGATCGTGACCAACCCGTAACCGGAGGCCGAAAGTTTCACATACCAGTCGCCCGTGGACTCCACGTACAGGGCCGGGTCCGCCTTACCGTCCCCATCGTAATCCGCGCAAACTACCGCTGAAATGAGCTGGCGCCTGCCGGCATCTGCAGCGCTGAAGGCGCTGGAGCCGATGATGTTTTTGGCCTTGACCCAGTAATAATAGATTACACTGTTGGAGGCCGACGCATCGAAGTAATTGGTGAACATATAATTCACTTCATCCAGTTTAACCGCGGCATCGGATTGATCGCTGGTGTGCCGCCAGATTTCATAGACTTGGGCATTGGTCACGGCGTTCCATCCCACCTCCACTTCATTGGCATAGACGCCATCACTGGCTGAAACACCCGTAGGGGTGGCGGGAACCGTTAGATCCTCCGGCACGTTGGTTACCGTCACCTGGAACGTGACCGTGCGCGCGAAGGCTTCCGTTATTGGCTCGTCTGGGGTACGTTGAACAAGATCGCCTTCGTCGGTTGCGGATGGTAATTCTCCCGCTGAAGTCAGATATGCCGTGCCGGCGCTGTTGTCGGCCCGCACCACCACGGTATAAAACCCATTGTTCGCCGGATAAAACGCGGTGTATTGTCCGGGGGAGCTGTTTGAAAGAACGAGCGAGACCGTGGCTGAATCGTTTGTTACCGTGATCTCTGCCGTGACGATCGCGCCATTGATGTCGCGCGTTTTATTGAGGCAAGCAACGATCTCCAGCGGCGCCGGGAAGGAGACAAAATTCTGGCCGGCGGCAGAGGCCGTCAAATTATAGGTGAATGCGCTGGCACCCGCTTCCACTTGATACCAGACATCGTTATCCGGGGTGGCCGAGCCGGTGATGTTCCAGACGCCGGCGGTTGGGGCCGTCACGAGAAACAACAATGCTCTTTCGGAGTCATCGTCATTCGTGGACGAAGCGTGGTACACGGTGCCATCTGGTGAATTCAGCGTTACCACGACCGTGTTGGAGAGCGAATGCCCCACCGCGACGCTGAGGTCGCCTAACGAGGCATCCACCGTAAAGGAGATGTTGAACGCGCCGGAAGCCTTGAATCCCTGGGCGCCGGCCGCGTTGCCCTGTGCTAGGAGATGTCGGCCCGCCGCCACGGCATAGGCTTCACGGAAGGCATTGACAACAATTTGTAAATTGGTGAGCGCGGAAAAAGATTCGCCCCCGGTGGCCCAGGACATTAACGGAATCGTGTTATCAAACTCGGTGCCGAAACAAAAGCCCATGATGGGCACCTGGGCGTTGGCATAATCCATGCAGACGTCCAGCGGGTCGCTTCCCTCGTTGGAATATCCATCGGACAGAAGGAAGACCGCCTTGGTCATATTCGTATGCCCGAACGCGGTCAGTTCACTTAACGCCAGTTGGGCCGCATCGCCCATCGCTGAATACTCCCGGGGGGTAAGCGTATTAATAGCGGTTTTAATGCTATTCCGGATGGCGACATTTGTAATCACGGTGACTGGATACAACACCGTGGCGGTGGTATCGAAATCCACCACGCCCACCGCGGAGCCGTTCGAAATCTGATCCAGCAGTATTTTGGCCACGGTTTTCGCGCGGCTTATTTTTGAGTTGTATCCCATGCTTCCGGACCGGTCAATCACCAGTTCGATCGCCAGTTCGGTCGCCCCTTGGTTCACCCCATTGCTTCCCCCCATCCAAATAATGTTAAGCGACCTTCGGGAAGGCAAAGTGTTCAGAGGATCGGTGCTTGACAAAGTAATTTGCGGCGGATTATTGCCCGCCGGCGCCACGCTGGCCAGCTCCGGATAAGATAGCCTTTGACCGAAGTCTCGCCGTAAGGCTCGTTGATAAGCCGTTCTGGTTGGATCATTTATTGGGGAGAGGCGCAATGATCCCCAACAGCTGTTTTCAAGCAGTTGATGCTGGGCGCCCCGCAGTCGGTTTTCGTATGGCAAAAAGGTGCTCACGACATTAGTGCCGACGATATTGTTGCTGCCGCCTTGCCAGCGGATCGAGTAATTCAGCCAGCTATAGTGGCGGTTTCTGGCGTTCCCTTGATAATTCATGATGGAAGGCCGGACTTTTTCAATGTAAGGCAATTTCGTCCAGTCAGACCCGCCCCACCGGCAATACTCGTCAAAAATCCCATAGGCGTAATGGCCCCATTCATGGCCCAGGCAATACCCTCCTATCTCATGCTCCGCGCTGTTCGTATAAACCGCAACGATATTGGTGTTGTCTTTAACAAAGACATCATACATATGAATATAGGCATTTCGGCCATTGATGTTAAGCGGCCGGGCACACGGATGACCGGCGGCAGCCCAGATCACATCGGCATTCTGCTGCTGGCCGTTTCGGTAGATACGCACATTGCGCAGGCCATGGCATCCCTCGGTGGCTTCGTACATGGCATCCGCAAAATATTGAATAATATATTCATAATTATCCTGCTCGACCGATCCGGGATTGCCTTGGGTCTGGCCGTCGTCATCGCCGCGCGGATTGTTGTAGAGCGAGATCACGATATCGATCAGTCCGTTCGTGACGTAAGCCTTGCTGATATTCTGGATGCGCTCGACCTCTGCGGCGGCAGGTCCGGCCGCGATCGGCCACGTCTGGCCATTCACGGTGCGGCCGGAAAACCAATTGTTTTTTCCAAAGGCTGCCGGGGTCATGAGCCATGCCACGAGCAGAAACCAGCCGCCCTTCCTGCAAGTTTCCCGCCACCACATGCCGGACCATTGATCTGTTTTCATGTTACCTCCAACGCGGGCTGTGCCCGCTACGTCATTCCGCCTATGAGGCGGAGTAAGTGGCCGCTTGCCTGACGACGTGGCAACCCAAATGCATATTTGCAGGCCCGCATAGTATGCGGGCGCCAAGAGCCGCCATGCTATGGTGGCCTACAGTTTAATGTTTCCTTGTTTTTCATCGCTATACCTGATGTATCAGGTACTAATGCTGATTTATTGCGGATTCGCAACACCGAATACCGAACGCCGAACACCTCAGTCATGGGGACAGATTGAACGCATAAGGGCCTTGCTGGGCATAACCGAGGCTGGAAGGCCAGACATACCATTGGCCTTCATACACCAGGGCCGGATCGGCCAGGCCGTCGCCGTCGAAATCGCCGGCCACCGGCGCGGCGCCGCTGATGCCATAAACATCCGTGCGTCCCCCCGCGTAATCGGCGCTGGAAAACCAAAAGTACCAGGTTGTGCCGAGATAGGCCGCCAGATCGGTCTTTCCGTCACCATCATAATCAGCCGCCACCGGCGCCGCACCGGCAATCCCGTAGGGGAATGGCCCCACCGGAAAATAAAATAGGCTGGAAAGCCAGATGTACCAATTGGCTTGATATACAACGGCCGGGTCCGCCTTGTTATCGCCGTCGAACCGGCCGGCCGCCGGAATGGCGCCGCTGAACCCGCTGCTATAAGGTCCGCCACGAACATACCCGTCGGCGGAGCGCCAGAAGTACCAGCAGTCGTTGGCATAGCCGGCCAGATCCATTACGCCATCGCCGTCAAAATCGGCGGCCACAGGCAACGCACCGTCCACCCCGTAGGCCAAGGGACCCAGCTTAAAATAGTTGAAATATGAGAGCCAGATATACCAGTTGGTGCCGGCATAAACGGCTGGGTCCGTCTTGCCGTCGCCGTCAAAATCGGCGGCCAGGGGAATACTGCGGCGGGCTACGATATTCACGCTGTCGCTGACCACCAGGTCCTCGTTGTTGGAACCGTAGACCGAGATGGCGTTGGCGCCGGCCCGCAAGGTGATATTGGTTATGCTCCATGCGGATGCTCCCTCCAGAGTGCCACCGCAGACGCCGCTGTTGGTCCACCCCATCGTGTTGCCGACCACCTCGCCATAAGCGGCGCCGGAAAGCGTGTAACGAACGACATCGTAATCGGTGGTCACGGTGCCGGTCACGTTGGTGATGTCCACGGCCGGCCTGGTGATCCAGGCCAGACGTATGGTTTCATGGAAGAAACTGGAACCGGCATACATGCCGCCCACGCCATAGCCCCGCGTGCGGATATAGACATTCCGGTTCGTCGGCAGGGCCAGCCCCGCCAGCTGCCAGCCGTTGGTGCTCCAGGTACCGGCGCCCAGGCTCGTCCACGTCCTGCTATTGGTGGATTGTTCGAACGTAACCCGCCATACTTCCGGGCTGGCGCCGCCGCGGGTCCAGGTGATGGCGGAGCCGGTATCGTTTACGCCGAGATTTTGCAGGGCGGCATCCGCGTTGGACAGCCTCCCGAAATAACGCCGCGCCTGGCCGGCCAGGCTGGTGAAGTTGCCGCCAACCAGGACCTTGCCGTCCGGCTGAAGGGTCAGCGAACACACAAAACTGTTGGCGCTGGCTTGCATGCCGAAGAAGGTGTCGAGGAAGCCGCCGGCATAGAACCGTCCGATGTTTTCGCCGGGGGAGGAAAAACTGCCGCCGACGATGATCTTGCCGTCGGCTTGCAGGGCCAGCGTGAACACGTTGCCGTCAACGTTAGGGCTAAACATTTCATCCAGCGAACCGTCGCTGTTCAGCCGCGCGAGCCGGGTGCGCGTTTCGCCGGCCAGGTTGGTAAACGCGCCGCCAACCAAGATTTTATCATCCGGCTGTACAACCATACAAAAAACATAGCTGTTGGCGTTGGGATAAAACGTTGGATCAAGGGTGCCATTACTATTCAGACGCCCGATGTTATTGCGTGCTCCGGCGCCGAGAGTGGAAAAAAGGCCGCCGACAAGGATTTTACCGTCAGCCTGTAGGGCCACGGTATAAATGGGGCCGCTACAGCCCGGGTTAAAAGAGGTGTCCAGCGAACCGTCGGCGTTCAACCGCCCAATATAATAACGCACCTGGCCGGCAAGGGAGGTGAAGTCGCCGCCGACGATGATTTTGCCGTCGGCCTGCAGGGCCATGGCATAAATACTCGCACCGTTCACTCTCGGATAGAAATAATGATCGATCGCACCGTTGCTGTTCAGCCGCCCGATACAGCCGCGTTCATCGCCGCCGAGTTGCGTGAACGAGCCGCCGACGATGATTTTGCTGTCCGGTTGGAGTATCAAGGCTATCACCGAATCGTTGGCGCCCGGATAATAAAAATGTGGATAAAATATGTTGCCGTTAATCACCTTGCAGATACGGTCACAGTCATGGACGTCCATCGTTTCAAAGGCGCCGCCGATCACGATGCTCCAGTTTGTTTGCGGCATCATGGAATAAACCCTGTCTCCCGCATAGCCCCAGAAGTCCTGGTCGGTAATGCCATCGGGGTAGAACCGTCCGATATGGTTGCGGATATTGCCGCCCAGCCGGGTGAAATCTCCGCCCGCCAGCACCTTGCCGTCGGCTTGAACCGCCACCACCCGGACACGCGCATTGACGCCAGCCGTCGATACTAAACCGGCATCGAGAGTTCCGTCCAGGTTCAGGCGCGCCATATTGGTCCGGGCGCTTCCGCCAACAGCGGTGAAGTCGCCGCCCACGACTATTTTGCCGTCAGCCTGGATGGCCAGGCTATATACATCGCCGTTGATATTCGGGTTGAATGAGGTGTCCAGTGAACCGTCGGTGTTGAGCCGGGCGATATGGTTGCGCTCATCATCGTAGAAGAGTTCCGTGAAAGCACCGCCCAAAATTATTTTGCCGTCGGCCTGGGTGGCCAGGCTGTACACATCATCGTTGGGATGGATATGCATGTTGAACGAGGTGTCCAGCGAGCCGTCGCTCTTTAGCCGGGCGATATGGACGCGATCCTGGCCGACGATTCGACCGAAGTCGCCGCCCACGATGATTTTACCGTCGGCCTGCACCGCAATGGCGCGCACTGTGTCATTGGCCGCCGGATTTCCGAACAACGCATCCGCGGTGCCGTTGGTGTTCAGTCGCCCGATATAATAGCGCGACTCTCCGCCCAGTTGCGTAAACGCGCCGCCGACGAGAATTTTACCGTCGGCCTGGACCGCGAGGGCGGAAACCTCGCCGTTCGCGTTCGGATCAAACGACGGGTCCAGACTCCCCCAGCTTTCCAGCCGCCCGATGCGATTGCGCGCCTGGCCGGCCAGGTTGGTGAACAAACCACCGACGATGATTTTGCCGTCGGCTTGCACGGCGATGGAGCAAACCGAAGTATTGGCGCCCCCCGAAAGGTACTCAAAGTCGTAATCCAGTCGGCCGTCGGCATAAATCCGCGCGATGCAATTGCGTGGCTCACTGCCGCGAAGCGTGGTGAAATCTCCGCCAACGATGATTTTACCGTCGGTCTGGATGGCAAGCGCCCGCACCGTAGCGTTGGCGCCTGGGTCAAACCGGTCATCGGAATACTGGGCGAAGCCAAGCGCCGCCCAGAAGAGCAATCCCATCAGCTGGATGGATATTGTTTTCATAAGAACAACCCTTTCATGGGGAACTTCCGGTTCAGCACAGACCTGCCCGCAGTCGCAGCTCGCCCACAACACTTTGTGTAGCGATGTGGGCAAACGCTCCTGCCGCTGCCGGCGGGTCCGGCGGCTGAAGGATTGCAGGCAGGCACAAATAATTGCAAAATATTCATCCTCTTATTCAGGTAATAATAAATCATGCACTTAAGAATATCAAGGAAAAAATGATGGTTTTGGCCGTTGGATCCGTCTTAGTCCGTTGTGGCCTCGCCAGGAAACAATCTAGCCCGTTTATTTCAGCCGACGATGCTGAAGCACGGGAATGCGGCTCCGGGTCCGGACCAGGTCGGCAGGATCCAGGGTGGCCCGCAGGACACATTCCTCATCCCCGGCCTGGGCCAGGACATCGCCCCAAGGACCGATCATCAGGCTGTGGCCGTAGCTGGCGACGTTCGTGCACGGGTTGGAACCGCACTGGTTCGGCGCCACAACAAAGGCCTGGTTTTCGATCGCCCGGGCACGCAAGAGCGTTTCCCAATGTGCGTGACCGGTTTTCTGGGTGAAATTGGATGGCATAAAAAAAAGGTGAGCGCCCTGCCCCGCATAATGACGGAATAGTTCCGGAAACCGCAGGTCGTAGCAAATGGCCAGGCCGCACCGCCAGCCTTCGATCGCCGCCAGCGTGGGCGTGTCCCCCGCGCGGTAGGTATCGCTTTCCCTGATGACCTGCCCGTCGTCCAGATAGGCTTCAAACAGATGTATTTTCCGGTAGGTGGCCGTGACCTGACCGTCGCGGGCGATGAGCACGCTCGTGTTAAAAACCGCATCCCCTGCTTTTTCCATCACGCTGCCGGCAAGAACCCATTCCCGGCGCCGGACCGCCAGGCCGGCCAAGTGCTGAATCACGGGTCCGGGCAGAATTTCGGCCTGAGTGCGGTAATCCTCATCCCGTCCCCGGATGGAAAACACTTCCGGAAGCGCAAGCAGATCGCCGGGGGGAGCGTCGGCGAGCAGATCGTCAATCCGGGCCAAATTGGCTGACGCATTACAACCGGCGCTGTTCTGCACCAAGGTGACGGCCAGCGGTCGCTCGGGGATGGGACTTTCGACATTATTTCCGCTCATGGATTATGTCCGCGGCAATATTTATGTGTTAGTCTACCAAGACCCGGCGAAGCATGGCTTCGCCGAAGCAAAGCGCAAGTTGCCACTTGCGCACTCCATATTTCAATCCAATCCTATTGTGGAGTGCAACAGCCCACGCTGCCGCTTTAGTTCGTAAAGCCCGGCTTCGCGGAAAACAAGACAGTCCGTCCCCTTATTCCCAGTCCCGACATTCAACAATGTCGGACACCCGGAAACGGGACGGCCTGTGTTAAAATAACAACGGGCAATTATTTCAAAATGGCCAGCTTGGCATCCTTGGCCACGCGGAATTTCAACACGCGCTTGGCGGGGATCTGGATCGTTGCGCCCGTCGCCGGATTGCGGCCCATGCGGGCTTTGCGATCCCTCACGACCAGCTTACCCAAGCCGGGGATCTTGAATCCGTTGACGGCCTCTTTATAGGCCATAGCAACCAGAGCTTCGAGAACAGCCTTGCCCTGCTTCTTGCTGATTTCCGCTTTTTCGGCGATTTCGGCAATGATCTGACTCTTGGTTTTCCGTTTTCCAGCCATTGGATCTGTCTCCTTTTATGGGGTTTACCGTGCCGTTGAAGACACCTCTGTCTTCTTCAATATCCTTTTTCTACCATGCCCCCTTTATGAAAACAACATCTTTAATGGAAAAATGTTAAGAAAAATACATTGACATTATTTTATTAACCGACTAATTTAATCAATTGATTAAGCCGGAGCAGGCCGGTAAAAGGAAAACACCATGGCCCGGGTCGATTCCCAGCAGAAACAAAAAATCCTCGATGCCGCTATCCGGGTCTTTGCCGACCAGGGATTGGCCGGCGCCACCACCCGCATGCTCGCCCGCCAGGCCGGCATGAACAGCGCGCTGATTTACTACTACTTTGAAAACAAACAGGCCCTGTTCGCCGACACGATCCGGGCGGTCATCCAGCGTTTTTTTGATTCACTCCAGAGTCAACCCAAAACATTCTCCAGCGCCCGCGACCGGCTGGCCTTCCTCGTCAACAGCATCTTCGACCATTTGACGGCCCATCCGGAACGCATGCGGCTGATCACGATGGCGTTTCACTTGCACCCCGATCTCTTCGGCCAGGCGGTGCATGCCCTGATTTCCCGGCAATTCCCCTACCCCCTGACCGTGCTGAAAGACGGCGTCGATCAGCGCCAACTGCGGCCAATCCATCCCCTCCAGGGCTGGTGGCATATCGTCGGCGTCTGCCTGTTCAGTCTGAAACTGCGCGACATCCTGCCGCATATCGAGGCTGGTTCGGCACGGGTTTCCGTCCCCGACCCGGCCACCCAGCGGCAAGCCATTATCGAAACCCTGGTCCAGGGCATGGCCCTCACGTCCAATCGAAAAAAATCCCATTCAAGGAGCGCCCATTCATGAAGGCAACGCGATTTCTGCTGTTGGGTCTGGCCGCCGGCCTGCTCGCCGGATGCGGGTTCCGCCGGGATATGCCCGACGGCTCCGGAACGATCGAGTGTGTCCAGGTCCAGGTGGCGCCGCTGGTGGGCGGCCGCCTCCTGACCTTCTCTCCCCGCGAGGGCGCGGTGCTCAAGAAAGGCGACTTGATAGCCCGCCTTGACCCGGTGGATTACGAACTCAAGCGGAACGAGGCCCGCGCTACCCTGGCCGCCGCCCAGGCGCAATTGGACCTGATGCTGGCCGGAAGCCGGGATGAGGATATCCGGCGGTCCCAGGACCAGGTCCGCGAGGCCGAAGCCGCGGCTCGCGCCGCGGACGCGGATCTTCAGCGAATCAAAAACGTCTATGAAAAGAAAAGCGCGACGCAAAAACAGATGGATGATACCCAGGCCGCCGCCGACCGGACGGCCGCGGCGCGCTCGGCAACCGAACAGACCTTGGCCAAGGTCCTGCGTGGAAACCGCGACGAGGAAATCCGATCCGCCCAGGGATTGATGGACGCGGCCCAGGCGCGCCTGGCCCAGATGGAAAAAGCCATCGCCGACTGCCTGGTCACGGCGCCCCAGGATGGTGTCGTCACCACGCGGGTTCGGGAAGACGGCGAAGTGGTGGCCGCCGGCGCGGTGTTGCTCATCCTGTCCCGCCTGAACGAGGTGTGGCTCTCGCTTTACATCCCGGAAAGCCGGCTGGGACAGGTCAAGCTGGGCCAGCCGGCCTGGATCGGCATCGACGGCGACTCCAGGCGTTTCGAGGGCAAGGTGACCTTCGTCTCGCCGGAAGCCGAATTCACACCGCGCAACGTCCAGACGCCGGAAGAGCGGGCCAAGCTGGTTTATCGCATCAAGATCACGCTGCCCAATCCCGACGGCATCTTCAAACCCGGAATGCCGGCGGACGGATATCTGGAGAATGCGCGCTGAAAGAGACGCTCAGACAACGGCGGCCAACATGCCCGTCCTCCCGGGTTTGGAGGGACGTCCCTCCCGACCTCCCAAAGACTTGGGATCGGAGAATCGGGATGCCGTCCGCAGCGGGAGATAGCCATGACTTATTTGGACAGCTTGCCCGCCGGCCTTGTCCGTCATCGTTATCCGCGCCAAGGGCGAGGGCGGTCAGTGGCCACTTGCCGCTTTACGGCGACGTGGCAAGGGAAAGCGCGAAGGGGTCGAAAATTTACAGGTCTATCAGAAGCTCTGCCAGCTTCATCTGGAAATTTATGATCTCAGCCATGCAAAACACGATCGTTCTAAGATGAGCGATCGTCAATATTAAAACTATCTATGATCGGCCATGATTATGGATGAGTTCTTACCTCATCCATGCTTGGCCGGCCGAGGAGCAGTATGAAGATGGTTTCGATAAGTCGCCTGAAAGGAGCTGGGCTAAGCAGGAACGCCGCTAAACATCGAACCCTGAACACCTCAGTATTTGCCATATGAACAGCACGGCAACAACCGCGATCATTCAGACGGAACATCTGGCCCGCGCGTTCGGAACGGTTCCGGCCGTCACAAGCCTGGACCTGGCCATCAAACGCGGAGAAATGTTCGGACTGGTCGGGCCGGACGGCGCCGGCAAGAGCACGGCAATCCGGCTCCTGTGCGGGATCCTCAAGCCCACCGGCGGACACGGTCGCATCCTGGACTACGACCTGGAGCGTCAATCGGAACAGATCAAGGCTCGGATCGGCTACCTCTCCCAGGAATTCACCCTCTACGGTGATTTGACGGTGGATGAAAACATCGAGTTCTTCGCTGAAATCCACGGCGTGTCGGACTTCGGACGCCGGCGCAATGAACTGCTGGAATTCACCCGGCTGACCCCCTTTCGCCGGCGGCTGGCCCAGGCGCTCTCCGGCGGAATGAAAAAGAAGCTGGCCCTGGCCTGCACGCTGATTCATACGCCCGAGATTATTTTTCTTGACGAGCCTTCCACCGGCGTGGATCCCGTGTCCCGCGGCGAATTCTGGAACATTCTCAGCGGCATCCTGGACCAGGGCGTGACGATTTTCGTGACAACCCCCTACCTGGATGAAGCCGAACGGTGCCACCGGATCAGCCTGATGCACCATGGCCACCTGATCATGACCGGCACACCGACGGACGTGAAGTCAGCCATGCCGGGCCAAATCTACCGGTTCGACGGTCCCGCTCCCGGGCCGGCCTACGAGGCGCTCCGCCGGCACTGGCCGCCGACGCACCTGGTACGGTACGGTGACCATGTCCGCTTCTGGACGCTGGCGGGAGAACCGGAAGCGCGCGAAGCTTCCAGCGAACTGGAGCGCCAGGGGTTGGGTCCGGTGGCCATCCGTAACACGCCACCCTCCCTGGAGGATGCATTCGTCGCCCTGCTGGATTCAGAATCCAGGGAAGGAGCTCCTTCATGAATCCGCGTCTTGCGTTAATAATCGCAGATTATTTTCCTCCCGCTTTCCGGCTATGCCGGCAATGGGCATGGATCTTCGGAACGATGCTCATCATGACAGGTCAAAGCGTCACCGGCGAAGAACCGGTTCGAATCGGCGCCGCGCAGATCCTGGCAGACGCGCTGGCCCACAGCCTGGCGCTCAAATTTTCCGACCAGGACATCGCAGCCGCCGAGGCCCGCAGGCTTCAGGCCCGGGCGCAGTTCCTGCCAACCCTGAACCTGGATGCCCGCGCCGGACACTATGAAGGCTTGGAAGACGCGGCGTTCGGACCGGGCATCGTCATCCCGACGGTCGACAATTGGTATGGCGCTTCGGCCGTCCTTTCCCAGCCGCTATTCACCGGAGGCCGTATCATTTCCCAAAAGCAAAGCGCTATGTTTCAGCACAAGGCCGCGACACACTCCCGGCGCAGTGCGGAAGCGGAATTGCGGCGGGGCGCCCTGACGGCCTATTGGAACTGGTCGAAAACATTCTATGCTCTCGATTCGCTCCAGGCCGCCACGACCCGGATGGAAGCGCACGCGGCGGACATGCATAACCTGCACCAAGCCGGACTGGCCACCGACAACGACGCCCTGTCGACCGATGTTCTGCTGGATCAAACCCGCCTGCGCCTGGAGGAAGCAAAACGGCGCGAGCAACTGGCGCGAGCTCGTATTGCCTATCTTACCGGTTACCCCTTGCCCATCACGGCAACGCCAGACCATGCGACGGTACCAGTCAATCCGACGCTGGCATCGGAAACCGAGGCCCTGAGCGCCGCCCGTACCAACCGGGCCGAATACACGGCCCGCCGGATGAATCTGAACGCGGCCCAGGCCCTGATCAAGGCCCAACGCGCGGATTATTTTCCGCATCTCTATGCGACCGCGCGTTACGATCAGGCCCAGCCCAATGCGATGGATTTCCCCCCAATGGATGAATGGAACGATGACGTATATGCCGGCGTATCGCTGACCTGGAACCTCCTGGACTGGGGCTTGACGCGGGCCAAAGTATCGGAAGCCATGGCCCGCGCCACACAAGCCGCCCTGCACCTGGCCCAGGAAGACGAACGCATCGTCCTGGAAGTCCGGGAAGCCCGTATCAGCCTGATGGATGCCGTCAGCCGCCTCACGGTGACGGAACGGGCGGAGCACAGCGCACGGCGAAACCTTGAATCGGCGACCGATCTCTGGACTAACGGTCTGCTCCGCCACTCGGAACTCCTCGACGCGCATACCAAGCTGACCGATGCGCAATACGCCACGGAGACGGCGCGGGCGGATGTCATTATCGCGCAGACAACCCTGGATTATGCCACCGGCCGGCTGAAATCCGAGCTATAGATTTTTTCGATATTCGAATTTGGTTTATAACTTTTGGCGCTCCGGAACGGGACAAGGTCGTCCCATCTCCAGAAGAAATGAAATTAGACGGCTGCGCCGCAATCCGTCAACTGACGGACCATTCTATCGAACAGCCGCTACAACAATTAAATGTAGGGGCGGTTCGAGCCGCTGCTTTGGGCGGCGAGAACTGCAACGGATTGTCCGCAGGAGACGAGCTTGTCCGTCCTTTGGCGGAATTCGCCTTTGGAGACGGGAAATTCCTATATATAAATGGAGGCGGGTTGGCCTGCCTATGGCATGGCCCTCACTCCAATTCAGATCTCATGACAAACAACGCTCCATCCGAAACCGCAGTCATCACGGTGAATGAACTCACCAAAACTTTCGGCCGATTCACGGCGGTCGACCAGGTGAGTTTTCGCGTAATGAAGGGCGAAATATTCGGATTTCTCGGCCCCAACGGAGCCGGCAAATCCACCACCATCCGGATGCTGTCCGGCCTGCTGTCCTCCACGGCGGGTACGGCCACCGTCGGCGGATTCGACATCAACACCAACCCGGAGCAGGTCCGCCAGCATATCGGGTATATGTCCCAGAAATTCAGCCTCTACAAGGACCTGACGGTGGAGGAAAATCTCGTCTTCTTTGGCGGCGTATACGGCATGGAAGGTTCGCGTCTGCGCGACCGGACGCGGGACATCATTGCCTTGGCGGAACTCGCCGGACTCGAGCGCCGACAGACCGGCATCTTGTCGGGCGCGCTCCGGCAACGCCTGGCCCTGGGATGCGCCATCCTCCATGAGCCCCCCATTCTTTTCCTCGACGAGCCTACCAGCGGCGTGGATCCCATTTCCCGCCGCCTGTTCTGGGACTTGATTCAGAATATGGCCCGCCGCGGCGTCACAGTATTGATCACCACGCACTTCATGGACGAAGCGGAATTCTGCGACCGGATCGGCCTCATCAGCGGCGGCCGGCTGATTGCCCTGGACTCACCGGCACACCTGAAACAGACATTGGTCCATGAGGATCTTTTTGAAGTCGCCCTGCCGGTGTTTCGCGGCGCCCGGGAACACTTGGAGAACCTCGACGGATTGATCACCAGTTCCTATTTCGGCCAGCGCCTGCACCTTTTCTGCAAGCGGGGCGCTTACACCACCGCAAGCCTGGAGCAGGCCATTCGCACCCGGGGTCTGGATGTTCAATCCATCGCGCTGGCGCCGATCAGCCTGGAAGACGCCTTTATCCGGCTGGTCCAGAGACCAAAGAATTCTGACAATTCGTGATCCTGTCCAAAACATATTCAACATAAAAGTATGGGGACAGTTATTGGGGGGATGTAGCGGCGGTTCGAGCTTGTCCCGCTCCTAGCAGGAAGAACCGTCCGTCAGCTGACGGACCGTTCTGACGAATGGCCCCTATAACTTACCCATGACACATGAAACGATTAAATTCTACGCAGTATAATTTTATGAAACGGTTTTTCGCCATATTCAAAAAGGAATTCCGGCAGATCCGCCGCGACCCCTTGTCGCTCGGCGTGCTGATTTTCATCCCGGCGCTCCTGCTCATCCTGTACGGCTATGCGCTCTCGTTTGATGTTAAGCATATTCGAACGGCGGTGCTGGATTTCGACCGTACCCAGGACAGCCGGTTTCTTCTCGACAGCCTTTTCCAGAATCCCTATTTCGACCGCGTGGGCACTTTAGCCACGCTTCGCGAGGCGGATGGGTGGCTTAATACCGGCCAGGCGCGGGTGGTTCTGGTTGTCCCCCGGGGTTACTCTGCCCGGCTGGCCCGCGGTGAAACGATTCGCATCCAGGCTCTGGTGGACGGCACCGACGCCAACACGGCATCCGCCACGGTCGGCTATCTGGACGCCCTGGCGGACCGCATGACCAGGCAGGTGCAAGTCGAGGCGCTCGCGCGTTCGGGCCGGCCGGCCATCCTGCCGGTTATCCTGCCGGAACCCCGGGTGTGGTTCAACGCGGACTTGAACAGCGCCCGTTTCCTGATTCCCGGCCTGATCGGCATGCTGTTGATGCTGTCGGCGGTCGTAGCGACATCGCTTTCGATCGTGCGGGAAAAGGAACGAGAGACCATCGAACAGATGATGGTTTCCCCGATACGCCCGGAGGAATTGATTCTGGGCAAGACTCTTCCCTACATCCTCATCTGCCTTGCCACCATGGTGATCATTCTGGTCGTGGGCTACACGCTCTTCGGCATCGTGATCCGGGGGTCGTTCCTCCTGCTTGCCCTGGCAACCCTTTTCTTCCTGTTCGCGGCGCTTGGCATGGGAATCCTGATTTCCGCCATCACCCGGTCCCAGCAGGTGGCGTTTCAGATCGCCGTGATTACTTCGCTGTTGCCCTCCATTGTGCTTTCGGGATTGATTTTTCCGATCCAGAACATGCCGCCGCCGATCCAGGCGGTAACGTTCCTGATCATCCCGCGTTATTTCATTACCGTCCTGCGGGGCATCATTCTCAAGGACGCGCCGTTTTCGGTCATCTGGCCTAATCTGGCGGCCATGCTGGCGCTCGGCATTCTATTCAACCTGCTGGCGGTTCGCATCACGCGAAAGGCGGTATAAGATGAATCCGTGGAGCGCTTCGCGCCAACGCATTCGATGCCTGCTGATCAAGGAGCTGATCCAGATTCGCCGGGACCGGCGGTTGTTCGGCATTCTGCTTCTGGCGCCGCTCCTCCAGTTGCTGGTTCTGGGCTATGCCGCCACCACCGACGTCAAGCACATCGCGGTGGCCGTCCGGGATAATGACCATACTTATTACAGCCGGGAATACATCCGCGCCCTCGGTTCGTCCGGGTATCTTCAAACCCGCCTGATCACCCAGCCCGACCCGGAAGATCAGTCCCTGCTCGTGGCCGGCCGGGCCGGACTGGTGCTGGTCATTCCCCGGGGCTTCGGCCAATGCCTGGCCGCCGGCAAGCCGGCCTCCGTCCAGGTGCTGGTTGACGGCGCCGACAGCAATTTCGCGGTGCAAGGATTGAATTACCTGCAAAAAGCCACGCGCCTTCATTCCGCCCTGCTGACGCGCCTGGCAACCAACCCCGCGGGCCGGCGCGGCACAGCCCCCCTGCCGGCCCTGATCGTGGAAAGCCGGGTCTGGTTCAATCCCGACCTGAGTTCGCCGCTCTACATGGTTCCCGCCGTTATGGGCGTGCTCCTGCTGGTCACCACGATGCTGGTCACCAGCATGGCGCTGGTCAAGGAGCGCGAGGAGGGTACGCTGGAACAGCTCATCGTCACACCCCTGCGGCCCATCGAATTGATCACAGGTAAACTGCTTCCCTTCGTGGTCATCGGGTTCGCGGAAATCACGCTGGCCCTGCCCGTGGTGCTCCTCGTATTTCATGTTCCGTTGAAAGGAAGTATTATTCTCTTTTATTTTTTTTCAGGGCTGTTTCTCATGAATACGCTGGGGCTGGGATTGTTTATTTCCACCCTGGTAAAGACGCAACAGCAGGCCATGCTGGTGGCCGCGTTCTTTGTGATGATGCCGTTTATCCTCTTGTCGGGATTCATTTTCCCCGTGGAAAACATGCCTCCGGCGATCCGGGCGGCGGCCCAATTCATTCCGCTGAAATATTACCTGACAATCGTCCGCGGGATATTTCTCAAGGGTGCCGGCCTGCTGGAACTCTGGCCGCAAGCCCTGGCCCTGCTCCTCTGGGGCGCCGCCATCCTGGGTCTGGCCGTGATGAAGTTCCATAAGAAGCTGGATTGACACCCAGAAAAACATTGAATGCGGCCGGATAAAGAATAAGATTTCATCAACAAGCTGAAACGTTTCTTTTATCACCTGAATATTGCGCAAAAATCGCAAGTGATAACCCCTTGTCACCCCGCATGGGTGCGGGGTGACGACGGCCCGAAGGGTGAAAAATTGCACACTTCCGTGCAATTTTCAGGTATCAACGAGGCATCATGGAAATCCTTCTGCAAACGCTTATTATCGCGGGCTTTATCATCTCAATAGGCGCTTATGTGTGGCTGTTGATTGTGGCCTTCAGGGCAGGTCTGGTTCACGGACTATTGATGTTGTTTATCGGCGGAATTTACGCGCTCATCTTCTCGATCCTCCACTGGGAGGAAGCCAAGAAACCGTTTCTCACCACCTTGCTCGGCGGCGGCCTGATCATCGCCTCCGCCATTCTCGCCCCGGTTCTGGCCGCCCGACAGACGCCCCCCGGCGAGTCGGCGGATATGTATCCGCCGGCGCAGTCTTCCCCATTCAAGACCAAACTGGCGCAAGCCTTCGCCGCTGGAATCGCGGCGAAGATGAAATCCGGCCCGGTCCGGAATCCGCATACGTCGCCGACCGGGTCGGAGGTCAAGCCGGCATGGAACCCCGAGGCACTCATAGGGAAGATACTCGATACATCAACCAACGGCGCCGGCGATAAGGTCACACCGGCATCTTCCAACGACTGGAACGAGGCGCGCGCCCTCTTGCGGGTCGGCGGGGTCATAAAGACGGGCAACCAGCTTTTCGCGACGGTCAACCAGAAAGTCGTCAAGGCCAATGACGACGTCGCCGTGGAACTGAACGGCCGGCGCTACCACTTCAAAGTCCGCAAGATCGACCTCCGGCTCAATACGGTCCAGTTCGATCCGATCGAACCGTGAGGAGGCTGTCGGACTTTGAAGTGGTAGCGCCGGCCGTGCAGTTCCACGGCGACGTCGTCATTGGCCTTG
>JAHIJO010000161.1 GCA_018898455.1 Verrucomicrobiota bacterium
GAAAAGACGTCGCGTTGGGCGGATAACCCAATGGGTTATCCGCTCAACGCAAGTGGTTAACCCCTTGTAACCCCGCATTAATGCGGGGTTACGACGGCCCGGAGGGTGAAAATTGCACGCCTCCGTGCAATTTTCAGGTAAATAACTTTAAATATCTCCGGGTTATTTTTTGGTAGCGCAGGCTTTATGCCTGCGAATAGTCGGGATAAAACCGGCTCTACCTTGCAGTATCAAATGTAAAGAAGCGTTAGACTCACTCCACTAGCCACCTTAAGTAGTTGCGATTATGGATCGCAAAATAAAGGAGCAAGTTAGCCCGCCCCACGGCGGGGCGGAATTTAATGGATTGAAACTTGAGTGGCGCCGATGTTTTTTCCTTTATATGCATTACTTGTTGTTTATCAGCGTGCTGTGTGATTGTTAACGTTTTAGTTTCAAGGGAGGGAACGCTATGAAAACCAAGTCGGATAGGATTATGATCTTCGACACCACCCTGCGGGATGGCGAGCAGTGCCCCGGGGCCAGCTTGAATCATCGTGAAAAACTGGAAATCGCCCAGCAACTGGCGCGGCTGAACGTGGACGTTATCGAAGCCGGGTTTCCGATTGCCTCTCCGGACGATTTCCGGGCGGTGAAGTCGGTGGCCGAGCAAATCAAGGGACCATCCATTGCAGGTCTGGCCCGATGCCTGAACAAGGATATCGAGCGGTGCGCCGAGGCCGTTGCCCCGGCGGGCAAAAAAGGCCGCATCCATGTCTTTCTGGCCACCTCGCCGATTCACCGGCAATACAAACTTAAAAAGGATAAGGCGGAAATCCTCAAGCAGGCCGCCGCTTCGGTCGGTTACGCGCGGAAGTTATGCGAGGATGTCGAGTTCAGCGCCGAGGATGCCTCGCGGACCGAGCCGGATTTCCTGGCCGAGGTCACCCGGACTGTGATCGACGCCGGCGCCGCGACGGTCAATATTCCGGACACCGTGGGTTACGCCATCCCGACCGAGTTTGGCGCGCTGATTGCGTTTCTATTTGAGCATGTCCCTAATATCCGTCAGGCAGTCATCAACGTGCATTGCCATAACGACCTTGGGCTGGCGGTGGCCAATTCACTCGCCGCCGTGCAGAATGGCGCCGGGGGAATCGAATGCACCATCAACGGGCTGGGGGAACGCGCCGGGAATTGCGCGCTTGAAGAACTGGTCATGGCCCTGCGGACCCGGGAAGCCTTGTGTCACGCGACCACGGGCATCCACACGCGGGAACTGTTCAAAACAAGCCGGCTGGTCAGCCGCCTGACCGGCATGGTGGTTCAGAGAAACAAAGCCATCGTCGGCGCGAACGCCTTCGCCCACGAGGCCGGAATCCACCAGGACGGTATTCTCAAGGAGCGCTCCACCTACGAAATCATGCGTGCCGAGGATATCGGGATCGAAGGGTCCGACCTGGTACTGGGAAAGCATTCCGGCCGGCACGCGTTTGCCGACCGGCTGGCGAAGATGGGATTCCGGCTGAAGGCCGAGGAACAGGAGCGCGCCTACAATCGGTTCATTGATCTGGCCGACAAGAAGAAAACCATTTACGACGATGACCTGGTTGCCATCGCTCGCGATGAGATGGAGGATGTGGCCGGGATATACGTGCTGGATTACCTGCACGTGTCCACGGGTACGAAAACAGTGCCGACCGCCACCGTGCGCCTGAAAAAAGGCGAGGAGATTATTCAGGATGCCGCTTGCGGCGACGGACCGGTTGATGCGGCGCTGATGACCATTGATCGCATCACGGGGATCAAGGGTAAACTGCTGGACTACAACCTCCAGGCAGTGACGGTCGGCAAGGACGCCCAGGGCGAGGTCAGTATCCGCGTCGCCTTCGGCGCCGATATCATCAGCGGCAAGGCCGCCAGCACGGATATCGTTCAGGCCAGCGCCGCCGCCTACCTGAGCTGTGTCAACCGTCTCCTGCATTCCCGGGCGGGAGTGGGGAAGAAGAAATAGAGTGTTTTAGATAATTAATGTCAGAAAACGTTCAACGCTCGATCTGTCACATGACCATGTTGGCACCTGGAATGTGACTCGCATGGTAACCCTGGCCGCCGCTCGGGCAGGTCCAGGCCAACCGCAGATTGACGAATGATGAGGTCCGAATCATGAAGGAAAGAACCTTTGACCTGGAGGAGCGCTTACTCGCGTTCGCGGTGCGTGTCATCCCTGCGGCCGAGGAGCTTCCGAAGACTCCAACCGGTAACCATATCCGTAACCAACTGCTCCGTAGCGGCACCGCGCCGGCGCCCAACTATGGCGAAGCCCAGAGTGCCGAGTCGCGCCCCGACTTTACGCACAAACTCAAGATTGTCCTGAAGGAGTTGCGGGAGACGCGATTCTGGTTGCTCATGATTCAGCAGGCTGATCTCATTAAGCCCATGACGGCGCTCGATGCGCTGTTGCAGGAGACCAACGAGTTGATTTCGATCTTCGTGGCGAGTCTCAAGACGACTGTGAAGGGGCAGGGTTGACTTCGACATTCGAAATTCAGTATTCGTCAATCTGCGGTTGGCTTAGATTGCGGGCAGTGGCCCGCCTTAATTGAATATCTCTGGATTTGCCATGATCAATCCATCCACCAAACTCTACGCCGTCCTCGGCCATCCGATTCGGCACTCGCTCTCGCCGGTGATGCAGAATGCCGCTATGACGGCCTTGAACATGGACGCGGTTTACCTCGCGTTTGATGTGCCACCGGAGAAATTGATGCGTTCCTTGGAGTTTCTGGGTGAGCTTGGCTTTAGCGGCGTAAACCTGACGGTTCCGCTCAAAGAAGTAGCGTTTCGGGGAATTGCCAACCTTGATGAATCGGCCCGGCGATTGGGATCCGTAAATACCGTAAAATTCACACCCCAGGGGCTTGAGGGCTACAGCACGGATGGCGAGGGATTTCTCCGCGCGATTCGGGAGGTTTTTCAATTTTCCGTGATGGGGCGCTCCCTGTTCATCCTCGGGTGCGGCGGCGCCGGGCGCGCCGTGGCCCTGGCTTCGGTCGTGGCAGGTGCGGATCGCCTGCTGTTGGCGGACAAGGAATTATCCCGCGTCCGGAAACTGGAACAGGAAATCACGGCCCTGCCGCGGAAAGTTCAAGTCCAGGTCGTTGCTTTTGATCCGACTGCCTGGACTCAGGCCGGCCGGGAGGCAGACCTTGTAGTGCATGCCACGCCCATCGGCATGCATCCCGAAGAAGCCTCCCCGCTGGCCGCGGACGCCTTCCGGCCGGGGCAGTTGGTGTTCGATTTGATTTATATGTTCCCGGAAACTGCGGTCATGAAGGTCGCCCGCGAGCGCGGAGCCAGCGTGTCCAACGGCTTGGGCATGTTGCTTCACCAGGGCGCGCGTTCGTTCGCTATCTGGACCGGTGTCGAGCCGCCGGTGGATGTAATGCGCCGGGTCTTGGAACGCGGGGTATATGGGACTTGATGCACCGGAATTACAAAACAGGAATCGCCGCGCGTCCGGCGGACCGGACAGCGTGCTTCCCACGGATGGCAGCTGGGAATTAAGGATGCCCGAGTAGTTGTGTTCAGGAAGTTCAGGTTTATATCATGGACAGTCATGATTGATTGATACTTTATGCGTTACTGGGCGTTCATGCTCTACACTCTCTCGGGTGTGGGTGCCTGCTTTCCCTGGAAATGATCTGGGTGCGATCTATTGGGCTTCAGGTTGGCGGGACCGCCGTGGCTTTGGCGCTGGTTCTGGCCGTGTTTTTCCTTTGTGCCGCGGCCGGCAACTTTTTTTTTGCGCCAGCCATCCAGATTATTGTCAGATCCATTTATTTGCGGGAGTCGAGTTTGTCGTAATGATAGCGCAGCAGTTTGAAGTTCACCTCGCTCAGCCGATAGATAGCCCGGATCAGACGCTTATAGTCGGCAATCCATTGTCGGGCATGTCGGAGTTTGACCTTTGTCAGGAAAACGGTCTGGGTCTTATTACCATAGCGGTGGGAGAGGTAGTGATAAGGGCCGTGAAGAACAGGTTTCTTTATATCCCGGCACCGGCAATGGGGATTTCCACACTTGTTACCATGATGCCGAATGGATCCCCGCAGCACCGGCGGCCAGTCGGCCAGCAACTGCAGAAGCCGCTTCCGCTCTTTCAGCAGAGCTTGATATGAGGGTTTGTTATTCATACCGAAGCACTATATAATGCTTTGGTTAATATGCAAGAATAAAACGAGCCTCTATGCCCGAAAAATCCGGCGCCGTCCTCCTGCCTGTACCCGCTTTACGCCGCGAAACTATCACTAGGAATCCTGGATAGGTATTAGTTTCTCATATTCTAAAATATGACAACCGCGTCGCTCCGACCACTGTTTTGGATCGGAGCAATTGTCACCTTGGCTCTCTAAGTTAACGAAAGTGGTTCTTTTCCGATCTAAATTGTCGGGCAACCATGACAAATTGGCCGGTCCTTTTCTCTGTTGCCGCCATGCTGACTCCTGATTTTTCAAAAAAAAAACCGCTTTTGGCATTCCTCACGCCACCTGGCATAACGAATAGCGTTTTATCCCAAGTGCTGCGAGTATACCGCGCTGGCGTGGGGAGCCAAGCGATTTTCGAGCAGCATTTGGGATAAAACGTTGTTGGACGGAGCCGCGGAGCGACTGACTATTTTGGCTATGGGGTTTGAA
>JAHIJO010000162.1 GCA_018898455.1 Verrucomicrobiota bacterium
CCATGTGCAAAGAACTGGATCGCATGAAAGTGTGCTTTCCCGGAAGCGATCTGCGGATGCGTTTCGGCGTTGCCTTGGAGGTCCAAAAATGATAAAAAGCGGACAAATTACAGGCTGACTATGTCAGGATATCTGAAGTTTATCCGGAATCACGCAAACGTGGCGCCCAGTCATCCGCGTGATGATAAAGGAGCAAATTAGCCCGCCCTGCGGCGGGTCGGGATTTAATGGATTGAAAATAAAGCCATAGTCGGTATACCCGCCTGCAATCCGTCAGCCGACGGATAGCACTGCGGGCAGGAGCCCGGCTCTACCAGCATGATGCATCAGGAGGTAGAGTAGGCTTTACGCCTGCTATTTTCAAGAGAGAGATCACAGTTATGGTTCATTGGTTGATTCAAACGCTTCGTGATCACCCTGAAATTGCCGTCTTCCTCACCCTGGCATTTGGCTTTTTAATAGGAAAGGTCAAAATCGGCAAGTTCACGCTGGGTTCGGTGACCGGTGTGCTGATTGCCGGGGTGCTGGTGGGGCAGTTGCATATCGCGATCTCATCCAACGTGAAGGCCATCTTTTTCCTGATGTTCCTCTTTGGCATTGGGTACGAGGTTGGTCCGCAGTTTTTCCAGGGGCTCAAGAGCGGCGGCCTGGCGCAAGTGCTGTTTGCGGTTATCGTCTGCGTTGCGTGCCTGCTGACCGCCTATGCGGCCGCCATGATTTGCGGGCTTGACGTGGGCTTCGGCGCAGGACTGCTCTCCGGCGCCTGCACGATCTCGGCGATCATGGGCGTGGCAACGGACTCCATCAACCAATTGACCAACGTCGCGGCGGATCAAAAGGCACTCTTTCTCGATCACATGCCGATAGCGTATGCCGTGACCTACCTGTTCGGCACGGCCGGCTCGGCGTGGTTTCTCGCATCCATCGGACCCAAGCTGCTGCGCGTGAACCTGGCTGAAGAATGCAAAAAACTGGAAGCCCAGATGGGTGCGACGGAAGCCGAACCCGGGGTGGTGTCGGCCTACCAGCAGTTCGTGGTTCGGGCCTACCGCGTATCCGCGGACAGCTTTTGCGCGGATAAAACCGTGGACGAGATCGAGAAGCATTGCCTGCCCCTGCGGATTTGTATCGAGCGCCTTCGCCAAGGCGAAAAGATTATCGAGCCCGACGTTGACCAGGTCATTCGTGTGGGTGACGTGGTGGCCGTGGCCGCCCGCCGCGACGTGGAACTGCAGGCCGGACCGGTTTTCGGGATCGAAGTTGACGATTCCGCCGTGCTCGACTTTCCGGCGGAGTTCCTTGACGTGGTGATTACCAGCCGGAAGATGGACGGCATGACCCTCCAGGAGCTGGCCGCGATGGAAATCGGCCGGAACGCCCGCGGCATCTTTGTGCGCAGGCTGATGCGCACCGGAGTGGAACTGCCCATCACGCCCGGCACACGGGTGAACCGGGGCGACGTGCTGCAGATCGGCGGCGCCAAACGCGATGTGGAGCGCGTTATTCCGATGTTGGGTTATGCCGACCGGCCGACCAACATGACCGATATGGTATTCATGGGCCTGGGTATCGGCGTGGGCGCCGTGATCGGCGCCATCACCTTCACCCTCGGCTCTGTTCCGCTCACTCTCAGCACGAGCGGCGGCACGCTGATTGCCGGGCTGGTATGCGGCTGGCTGCGCTCCGTCCACCCCGTCTTCGGGCGCATCCCGGCCCCAGCGCTATGGGTCTTCAAGAACGTGGGCTTGTGTGCCTTTATTGCGGTGGTCGGCATCAGCGCGGGTCCCGGATTCGTCGAGGGCTTGAAACAACAGGGGCTGACGTTGTTTCTCGCCGGGGTGGCGGTGACCCTGATCCCGTTGGTTGTCGGCCTGCTGGTCGGTAAGTATATCTTCAAGATGCATCCCGGCATCCTGTTGGGGGCCTGCGCCGGCGCGCGCACGACCACCGCCGCGTTGGGCGCCATCCAGGAGGAAGCCCAGAGCAAGGTGCCGGCGCTTGGTTATACCGTGACTTATGCCGTGGGCAATACCCTGCTCACGATCTGGGGCGTGATCATCGTCATGCTGTTGCACTGAAAATAGTCCCCGATTCGCGCAGCGCGCTCGGGGACATAATTCAACAAATCCACAACCCAAGGAGCGACTATGAGCCCGAGTAAACCGATGCCCGTCTCCCGCGCCCAGGAAAAAGCGCTGGAAATTCTCAGTCCTTTTGAATTGAAGAATAACCTGATCCAGCTTGCCGAGGCCAGCGTGCGCGCCGGCGCCGCCCAGATGCTAAATGCCGGGCGCGGCAATCCGAACTGGGTGTGCACCACGCCCCGTGAAGCGTTTTTCACCCTCGGTCGCTTTGGCATTGAAGAATCAAAACGCGCCCTTAACGTGCCCGATACCGGCGGCATGCCACAGAAAAAAGGGATCGCCAAACGGTTCACTGAATTTCTCGACCGGAACCCGGACGCCCCAGGTGTTAAAATGCTCCGGGCCGGCTTCAACTACGGGGTAAAACAACTGGGGTTTGACGGCGATACGTTCGTGCATGAACTGACCGACAGCATTATTGGCGA
Organism: Verrucomicrobiota bacterium; assembly: GCA_018898455.1. Taxonomy (GTDB): domain Bacteria; phylum Verrucomicrobiota; class Kiritimatiellia; order JAAZAB01; family JAAZAB01; genus JAHIJO01. The sequence goes on from JAHIJO010000162.1 coordinate 2,570, forward strand.
TCAGTATCCCACTCCCGACCGCATGCTCCATTGCACGGAACGCATCGTGCAAGCCTACCTCGCGCAGGAAATGTGCGCGGGCCGGCCGCCCAAGGGTCATTACGACCTGTTTGCCGTTGAGGGCGGCACGGCCGCCATGTGTTATACTTTCGATTCCCTTATGGTGAACCGGCTGCTGCATCGCGGCGATTCCATCGCTCTGGGCGTGCCGACCTTCACCCCCTACATCGAGATTCCCGAACTCGATCGCTTTTCATTCCGGGTTGTCGAAGTCAGCGCCAACAAGGAACTGCGCGCCGACGGCACCCATACCTGGCAATATACCGATGCCGAAATCGACAAGCTGGCCGACCGGCGGATCAAGGCCTTCTTCCTCGTGAACCCGAGCAACCCGCCCTCCTACGCGATGCGCGCCAGCTCCCTGCGGCGGCTGGTCAAGCTGGTGAAGACAAAGCGCCCCGACCTGATCATCATCACCGACGACGTCTACGGCACCTTCGTGCCCGGCTTCCGTTCGCTGATGGCCGAACTGCCGCATAACACGATCGGCGTGTATTCCTATTCGAAACACTTCGGCTGTACGGGCTGGCGCCTGGGCGTGATCGCCATTCACCAGGAAAATATTTTTGACCGGATGATTGCGAAGCTTCCGGCGAAAGACCGGGCCGCATTGAACAAACGCTACGACACCCTGACCCTGACGCCGGCAAAGATGAAGTTTATCGACCGCATGGTGGCCGACAGCCGTTCGGTCGCGCTCAACCATACGGCCGGCCTGTCGCTTCCCCAGCAGGCGCAGATGGCGCTGTTCTCCCTGTTTGCGTTGACGGACTCGGCGAACAGCTATAAAACCATTTGCCAGTTGATCGTCCGGCGGCGTTACAAGGCGCTCTGGGACGGATTGGGCCTGCCCTTTCCGGCGGATGATAATCGTGCCGGCTACTATTGCGAACTGGACCTGATGGTCTGGGCCGAGCACGCGTTCGGCGCGGAGTTCGCCAAATTCCTGAAGAAAAATTATGAGCCGGTGGACGTTCTATTCAGGCTGGCCGAGCAGTCGGGCGTGGTCCTGATGCACGGCGGGGGGTTCGAGGGGCCCCAATGGTCGGTACGCGTCTCGTTGGCCAACCTGCCCGAGGAAGCCTACCCGAAAATCGGGCACTACCTGGTGGAGGCGTCCCGGGAGTACGTCAGGGAATGGCAGGCAAGCAAGCGCTAGCCGTTATTCAGTCGCGATTCAGGACAAGTGTTTTAAGTATTGAATATTTATTACCGGTCCTTCGGATTATTCACACACGAAGAGCGAGGAAGCATCATGCACCGTGATATAAAAACAGCACTGGTTTTTGGATGGTTAATGGGGATGTTAAGCGGCGCGGCATGTCTGGCCTGCACCACAACGATTGTTACCCCGGGCGCGTCCGCAAGCGGCGCGATGTTTGTGAGTCATTCGGATGACGGCCATCTTTCCGATGCGCGCCTGATGTATGTTCCCGCGGCCGACCATCAGCCGGGCAGTCGGCGCCCGGTTTATTTCGACGCGGTATCCATTGGCGAATTGCCGCAATACGCCAGTTTTACGTATAACCGGTACACCGGCAGTTCGCGGGGACCCGCCTATGTGGCGCCCGGGGCGCCGCAGACCGAGCCGCTGGGTTTCATCCCGCAGGCGCCGCATACCTACGCGTATTTCGACGGCAATTACGGGATCATGAACGAGCATCAGCTCATGTTCGGCGAATGCACCGACGGCTCCAAAACCGACAACACCCTGCCGGGGCCGAACAGGCTTTTCTACAGCGCCGAACTGGCGCGGGTTGCGTTGGAACGGTGTACGCGGGCCGGGGAGGCTGTCCGGTTGATCGGCCAATTGATCGACACCTACGGCTATTATGGCACGGGGGAAACCCTGCCGGTTGCCGATCCGCAGGAAGCGTGGGTGATCGAAATGGCGCCGGGCCCCGGCGCTGTGCCGGGCCTTTGGGTGGCGCAAAAAGTGCCGGATGGCGAAGTCTTTGTCGCGGCCAACGAGTTCCGGATCCGGGATGTTGATCCGGAAAACCCGGACCAGCTGTTCAGCACCAACCTGTTTCCGACCGCGGTCGCCAAGGGCTGGTGGCAACCCAAGGACGGCAAACTCGACTGGCTGAAAACCGTAAGTTTGGGCGAATACAATCATCCCTACTATTCATTGCGGCGCGTTTGGCGTTTATTGGACAAGCTGGCGCCATCGCGCAAGTTCAGTCCGTGGGTGGAGGATGGCTATACGCGTGCTTATCCGTTCAGCATCAAACCGGAAAAAAAGCTGGTGCGTACGGACGTGATGGCGCTCCACCGGGATAACTACCAGGACACCCCATTCGATCTTACCCAAGGCGTGGCGGCGGGACCTTATGGCTGTCCGTACCGTATACTCGGCGAATATGATGCCAGCGGTGATGTGGCCGATCCGGGCAAAAAATACGAAGGCGCGTGGGATCGCGCACTGTCGGTTTATTATTGTACCTATATCTATGTGTGCGAAGGACGGAAAGGCCTGCCCGATCCGATCGGCGGGATTCTCTGGTTCGGCAACGGCAAGCCGGCCGAAACCTGTTTTACCCCGTTTTATGCGGGGATCACCGCAATTCCCAGGCCGTATAAAATCTGCGATCCGCGCATGTTCACCCGCGATTCGGCCTTCTGGGCGTTTAATTTCGTGGAGAATTGGGCGGCGCTTAATTACCAAAGCATCCACGCCGATATCGTGGCCAAGCGCCAAACGCTGGAAAAGGAAGCATTTCAGGCCGTGCAAGCCGCCGATGCACAAGCGCTCAAGCTCTATCAGCAGGACCCCGCCCAGGCGCGGGCCTGGCTTACGGAATTCTGCCTGAATACGGCCGGCAATATCTTTCTTTCATGGCAGCAGTTTGGCGATCGGCTGGTTGCCGAATATGCCGATGGCGGCCTCAACCATCCTGGTAAACTCAATCAGAAAAAGGGGTACCCGAAGGATTGGCGGATGACAACCAGCTGGCCGAAAGGTCCGATAAAATACGAGAAACCCGAATAGCCATGCGGCGGCCTATAGTGTTTCAAATAACTATCTTCCCAATAAATCGGCATGCCCCCTGAAATGGAAAACAATATTTACCGCAAAGATCACAGAGAAAAATGAATCAGGGACATGGGTGCGAACCTATTATACTTTTGTGTTCTTTGCGGCAAAATAATCTTAATTTCTATGGCAGCCTGTCGGACTTGGGTTCTCAATGCTGCTTGATTATCATAGGCGTAAAGTAAAAATTTTTGAAAAATCGCGCAATCTTCAGTTATTAATATGAAAGAAATAGTTATAAAATGGAATGTTATCATCAGTCTGATGATCGCCGGTCTGCTGGTGACGGCCGGTGCGCTGCCCATGTATGCGCAGTCCGCGGAAACCGATCGGCTCAAGGCTGTCGTAACGTCGCTCGATCAGGCCGTCCAGGAGTTGAAACAAAAGGTAGCGGACCTTGAGCGGCAGAAGGCAGTGGTGCCGGCAGAACAACCGACAGGGAAGGTGAGCCAGGTCAGCTATCGCCATGCGTTCAGCGATAACCAGGCGGCGGCGCCCCGACCGGATGACCTCACCCTCGATCCGAAATACCGGGGTTTCATCCCCATCCCCCACACCCCGGCGCTGATCAAGTTCAACGCCAGTCCGCGCTTGGACTTTATCTTCGACACGGATAATCCGGGCGACCCCGACATGTTTGTTCCAGCGAAAATCCCGGTGGAAGGAGATTCGGACGAGGGGGGCGGGAGTCGCTTCAATATTTCGGCCGTAGGCTCGCGGCTCATGCTCGATGTCCGCGCTCCCGTGCTGGCCGGCGCGCCGCGCTTCTATTATGAAAACGACTTTTCCGGCTCCGGCAGTTCCGCCCTGAATCTTAAAATCCGCCATCTTTACGGGCAGTATTACAACATCATTCTTGGCCAGACCTGCAGTGTTTTTGAAGATCCGGATGGCTGGCCCGATACGCTGGATTACGAAGGTCCGAACGGGGCCGTTTCCCTGCGCTTGCCGCTGCTGCGTTACCAAATTCCCTTGACCCGGCAATGGCAGGTCAATGTCAGCGTGGAGAAACCCGCATCCCAGGTGGATACCAGCGGCGACCCGACGGCAGTTGCGGTCAATCATGCGCCCGATGTCGGCGTGAATACCCGCTGGGAAGAGGCGTCAGTCGGCCATGTCCAGCTGGCCGCCATCAGCCGCGTGATCGGCGTCGATGGCGAAACAAACGGTGACCAGACTGTTTTCGGCGGGGGGGTGAACCTGTCGGTGGTGAAGTCGCTCTTTACCCGCGATTCGCTCCAATTGCAGGGAACCCTCGGCCAGGGAATCGCCCGTTATAATAACGACAGTGTCTTCAACAACGATGCCGCCTACAATCCAGCGGGAGACCTGAAGGCGTTGCCCTGCCTGGCCTTGATGGCAGGCTATACGCGTGGCTGGACCGAGAAACTGCGCTCCACGGCCAGCTACGGGTTCGTCAACATCGACAACGAGGCCGCCCAAGGCCCCGACGCTTATCACCAGACCCACTATGCCAGCTTAAACCTTATGTGGCAGCCGTTCAAACTGCTGACCATAGGCATGGAAGGACTCTACGGCCGGAAAGAGGTCCAAAGCGGCGCCGCCGGCACCGACTGGCGCATTCAAATGGGTGTTGTTTATTCCCTTTTCTAATTCGATATAGCAATTATCATTATGGCCGCATCTTGTAGGGCGCGACCTTGCGTCGTCGCCGTTTTGGTCCGAAAACCGCGGCAGCGGGCAAGCTCGCGCCCTACATAACCGCCAACGGAATTAAGAGAGAGCTTTATCCTGAGCATTACTGAATTCGATGCGATTTTATTTGCCGTAGACGAATGGTATCGGCTATTATCCAGACGTTTTTAAAAAGGATAAGCATGATGAACCAAATAAAACAATCTCAATTAATGGCGCGGTCTTGTTTCGCGGCGGGGATCGTGATGACGCTGGTCATGGTTGGCTGTAAGCCGGCCGGGCCCGCGCCCCAGATGGGGGCGCCGGACGTGTTGGTGATGGATGTGGTTCAGAAGGACGTGCCGATTTACGGGGAATGGATCGGTACGCTCGACGGGATGGTCAATGCCAAGATTAACGCCCAGGTCAGCGGGTACCTGAAATCCCAAAATTACACGGAGGGCGATTTGGTCCGCAAGGGCGATTTGCTTTTTCAAATCGATCCGCGCCCCTTCCAGGCAACGCTGGACAAGTCTCAAGGCGAGTTGAATCAGGCCCAGGCAAATCTGGACCTGACGGCAATTAATGTTAAACGCTACACGCCCCTGGCCAAAGACAATGCCATCAGCCAGCAGGAGCTGGATGACGCCATCCAGTCCAACAAGGGCGCCCAGGCCGCGTTGGAAACTTGCCAGGCCGCCGTTCAGCAGGCTGAGTTGAATTTGGAGTTCACTAAAATCACGTCCCCGATTGACGGTATAGCCGGTATTGCCGAAGCCCAGGTTGGCGACCTGGTGGGGCCAAACAGTTCGGAGCTGACGGCCGTTTCCACGGTGGACCCGATCAAGGTTTATTTCCCGATCAGCGAGCAGGAATATCTTTGGGCAATGTCCAAACGACTGGCCGAAGGAGATGATGCGCTGAAGGCGGCCCATACGACCAATAACCTGGAACTGGTATTGGCCAACGGCCAGCGCTATCCGCACCCGGGCCGGATCGTGCTGGCCGATCGCCAGGTGAATATCAGAACCGGCACTATTCTCCTTGCCGGACTGTTCCCCAATTCGCAGCATGTCCTGCGACCCGGTCAATATGCCCGGGTGCGGCTTGTTGTGCAGACGCTGAAGGATGCGCTGTTGGTGCCGCAGCGCGCGGTTATCGAAACACAGGGCGCCTATAATTTGGCCGTGGTGGACGAGCAAAACAAGGTTTCCATTCGTGCCGTGCAGGTTGGCGATAACAGCGGATCGTTCACGGTCATCCGCGAGGGGGTGCGAGCCGGCGAGCGGGTGGTGGTCGAGGGTATCCAAAAGGCGCGCCAAGGCGCCGTGGTCAACCCCCAGCCCTACAAAATGGAAGCCGACCCGGCCCCGGCGGCCGGAACGAACATCCCGGCCCCCTAAAGGATTTCAGATTTGTGATTTTTTCCGCCTGAGGCGAACCTATGGCGGGGATTGGTGATTAAAGGTCGAAGGTCTTGACCTTTGACTTTGGACTTTTGACCTGTGAACCAATCGAAGGCGTCTTACCGTCATGACAAGATTTTTCATTAACCGGCCGATCGTGGCCATGGTGATTTCCATCATCATGGTTATTGTCGGCCTGGTTATCATGCTGAGCCTGCCCACGGCCCAGTTTCCCGATATCGTCCCCCCCGAAATCCAGATCCAGACGACCTACGTCGGCGCCGACGCGCTAACCGTGGAGCAATCGGTTGCCACCCCCATCGAACAGCAGATGAGCGGCGTGGACAACATGAAATACATGTATTCCGTCAACGCCAACAATGGCGCCATGTCGATGCGCATCGATTTCGACGTCGCGACGGACCCCAGCACGGACCAGATCCTGGCGCAGATGCGCGTGTCCCAGGCCGAGTCCCAGCTCCCGTCCGATGTCCGTAATTTCGGGGTCACGGTCCAGAAATCCACGGCCGCCCCCCTGATGCTCTTCTGCCTCTATTCGCCCAAGGGCACCTATGACAGCATCTTTCTGGCCAACTACGCCTTCATCAACCTGAACGACCAATTGACCCGCGTGCCGGGCATCGCCAGCATCCAGGTTTTTGGCGCGGGTCAGTACGCCATGCGCTTCTGGGTCAGGCCGGACAAACTGGCCAAGCTGGGAATCACGATCCCGGATATCATCAATGCGGTCAGCAGCCAGAACACGGTTAATCCCGCCGGGCAGATCGGCGGCGAGCCGGTGCCGGAGGGGCAGGAGTTTACCTTTTCCGTGCGCGCCCAGAGCCGGCTGATCAAGGAGGCGGAGTTTGAGCAGATCGTGATCCGGGCCGATCCCGATGGCGCCGTAATTCGGCTCAAGGACGTCGCCCGCGTGGAACTGGGCGCGCAGACCTATAACCTCATCGGGCGGCTCAACGGCAAGCCGGCGGCCATTATTGCCCTCTATCAACTGCCCGGTTCGAACGCCATCAAGGCGGCCGACGGCGCCAGGAAACTCATGGCCGACTTGAAAAAGCGTTTCCCGGCGGATCTGGATTACGTTATCGGGCTCGATACCACCGAGGCGGTCAGGGCCGGCATGAAAGAAATCACTAAAACGCTGTTCGAAGCGCTGTTGCTGGTGATCCTGGTTGTGTTCCTTTTCCTGCAGAGCTGGCGTGCCACCCTGATCCCGCTGCTGGCCGTGCCGGTCTCGCTCATCGGGACCTTCATGCTGTTCCCGCTTTTCGGCTTTTCCATCAATACCCTGTCGCTCTTCGGGCTGGTCCTGGCCATCGGGCTGGTGGTGGATGACGCCATCGTCGTGGTGGAAGCCGTGGAACGCCACATCCAGGAGGGCCTGACGCCCAGGGACGCGGCGCTCAAGGCCATGGAGGAGGTATCCGGACCGGTCATCGCCATTGCACTGGTTTTGTCGGCCGTATTCATCCCCACGATTTTCATCCCCGGCATCACCGGCCGGCTTTACCAGCAGTTCGCCGTCACCATCGCGATTTCCGTGATCATTTCGGCCTTCAATGCCTTGTCGCTCAGCCCGGCGCTCGCCGCCCTGCTGTTGCGGCCCCGCGCCAAAACGCGCGGCCCGGTCGGGATGTTTTTTGACGGCTTCAACCGGATGTTCAACCGCGCCACCAACGGCTACGTATCGATCTGCGGCGCCTGCATCCGCAAAACCGGTTTCAGCCTGCTCTTTCTA
>JAHIJO010000163.1 GCA_018898455.1 Verrucomicrobiota bacterium
AAAGTCGGATATTCGCATCGGGTCCATAACCTCACTAAAAGTGCGGTTATAGACACAACACCAAAATGTGCCTTTTGACCGCAATAAACAAGGTCCAAATAGCAATTCATGTTACCAACTCACGCTTTTTTGAGGTTAAATGTTTGAACCTATGATGCACCTGTGATAAACAAATAAACATAGCGTTTCGGCATGCCGGCGTCAAGGTTCGTTCCCGGGAAGTTTAAAAAACTAAAACCGACGGCCAAGTTTTTCCTTTGCATACCGGCCCTGCCTGCTAGAATACTCCGGATTGACTTGCGTTCGGAAATTACCGAACCTGGGGAATAGAGAGATTCTTAATGAATCCTGCCCGTATTTTGTTGGTGGAAGACGAAAGCATCGTGGCCATGGATATCCAGCATCGGCTGGAAGGCATGGGCTATAAGGTGGTGGGATGGGTCGCTGCTGGGGATCAGGTCATTCCGGAGATTGAACACGCGCGTCCGGACCTTGTTTTAATGGACATCCGTCTGCAGGGGGCGATGGATGGCATCCATGCCGCGCAGGCGATCCGTCAGAATTATTTACTGCCGGTTGTTTATCTGACGGCGTTTGCGGATGACGATATCTTGCAAAGGGCCAAGGACACGGGGCCTTTCGGATTTGTTCTCAAGCCATGCAACGATCCGGAGCTTCATACCGCCATTGAGTTGGCGCTTTATAAATGTCAAGTGGACCGGAGTCTCCGTGAAAACGAACAGTGGCTGGCGACGACGCTCCGTAGCATGAGCGATGGCGTTATCGCCACGGATGCCGATGGGCGCGTCAAGCTGATGAATGCGGTGGCCGAGAAGCTCACCGGCTGGCCGTTGTCCGAGGCGCAAGGTGAAGACGTCAACAGGATTGTCAAGCTCGCCGATCCTTTGCATCGGACGATCCGGATTGAGGCGGGCAATGAAGCGTTGTTGAAGAAAGACCGGGAACCTTCTGCGAATCCCCAGACACTGATTTCCAAAACGGATCACGAGTTCCCGGTGAGTGTTTCCATGGCGCCCATTTATGATGCGCGGGGGCAGGTCACGGGGGTGGTGCTGATCGTCCGAGACCGGACCGGGCGGGCTCGCGCCAAGGCGACGATTGAGGAAGAACGTAATTTACTACGCACACTGATTGACGCTTTTCCCGATTCCATTTATGTGAAAGATGCGTCCAGCCGATTTATCATTGGGAATCAGGCCTTGGCGGCCCGCATGGGGGTAAAGCATCCCGGCGAGTTGATCGGCAAAACGGATTTTGATTATTACCCGAAAAAATATGCCGAAGCATTCCGGGCCGATGAACAGCGGGTGATCGCAACCAACCGGCCGCTGATCAACCGGGAGGAACAGTCGGTGGATCCGGCCGGGAAGTCCCGGTGGCTGTTGACGACGAAGGTGCCCCTTTGCAACCGGGAAGGCCAAGTCACCGGGGTGGTGGGAACCGGCCGGGATATTACCGAGATAAAGCAACAGCAGGTGGAGCGGGAGCGCATCGAGGTCCGGATGCGGGAACTTCAGAAGCTGGAAAGTATCGGCGTCCTGGCGGCTGGAATTGCCCATGATTTTAACAATATCCTGATGGGCATTCAGGGGAGTGTGGAAGTGGCCCAGATGAAACTGAGCTTGTCCCAGCCCCTGGGCGATTGTCATAAGGATATTCTGACGTTCTGTCAGCGGGCGTCCCGGTTGACTCAGCAATTGCTGGCGTATGCCGGCAAGGCCTGTTACCGGTTGGAACCAATAAATCTATCGGAGTTGATTCGGGAAATGACCCCGCCGATTCAGTCGATGATCGGCAAGCAAGCGGATTTACGCTTGCAGTTGGATGATCATCTTCCGCTCGTGAATGGCGACGCTGCGCAGATCCGGCAGGTCATCATGAACTTGATCATCAATGCGTCCGAAGCGCTTGGGGACAAGCCGGGATTCATTCGGGTTGAAACCGGGAAGAGGAACGTAGACTCGCGCTATGTCGTCTCCGCCTATTGTCAAGCGCCTCTGCCGGAGGGGTGCTATGTGTATGTCAAGGTGGCCGATTCCGGGGGCGGCATGAATGCCGATACGCAGGCCAGGATTTTTGAGCCGTTTTTCACGACCAAATTCATGGGGCGCGGTCTGGGGCTTGCGGTCATTTTAGGAATCGTGCGCAACCATAACGGCGACATTCATGTCGCGAGCGAAAAGGGAAAAGGAACGTGGGTGGAGTTCCTCTTGCCGTGTCAGAATGATTGAAAAGAGTTGGCATTTCCTGTGCCGGCGGGTACGATGTTAACGCTTGGTATTACAAGGGAGGATGTTATGGAAATTGTCTCGATGAAAAAAGAAAATGCGATGCTGATTCGTCTGAAAGGCCGCATGGATGTGGTGACGTCGCCAGCATTTGAACAGGCGTGCGACAAGGTCATCCTGGGCGGTGATAAACTTTTGGTACTTGACTTGGGCGGACTGGAGTATATCAGCAGTGCGGGCCTGCGCAGTATCCTTGGCGTGGATAAGAAAATAAAGGCGCAGGGGGGCAAGTTGGCGCTGTGCAATCTCATGGGCATGGTCAAGGAAGTGTTTCACGTCTCCGGTTTTGCGGAGATGTTTCCCACGTTCGATACGGTGGAGGCGGCGCTTGGATCCACCTGATGAAGCCGTTCCATGCCGTTTGAAACTTCCGGCCACTCTGGAATCGCTAGACCCTTTCCAGGATTTTGTCCGCGGGCAGATCCGGGAAAGCAGATGCCCCCAGGAAACGCAATTCAAGATTCAGTTGGCGCTGGAAGAAGCGCTGGTTAATATCGCCCATTACGCCTATCCCCCGGGGGGCGCCGGATGGATTGAACTGGCTTGCCGTCTGGAGTCGGGCGGAAAGCGGCTCTGGGTGGAAATCCGCGATGGCGGCCGCGCCTTTAATCCCTTCGAACGCGGCAAACCGGATATGACCGCATCCCTTGATAAGCGTCAAATCGGCGGTCTTGGTATTTTCCTGGTTCGGCAAATGACGGAAAAGGCGGAGTACCGTCGGGATGGCGATACGAACGTGCTGACTCTGCAATTCGGTCTTGATGCTGCGCCCTAGAATATGGCTTCTTTCCAGGACTTGCACATGGGAATAAGTGAGGCCAGATTGGCGCAACGGAAGATTTCGTCCACCAGTCCCTTGACGTTGCAGAAACGGATCTGGCCGCCGCCGGCCTGAATTTTCTTGGCCACAGCAAGAATACTGCGCAGTCCCGCACTGCTAACATATTCCAGTTCATCCATATCCACCACAACGATCAAATCTGCACCTTCCATAGGCCTGAGGCGCTGTTCGAACAATTGGGCTGACAACGCGTCCATGCGCCCTTTTAACCGAATGACTGTAATGGTTTTGATTTCCATACCAATTCTCCTTTCGGCCTGAACAGTAGATCAATCGGCCGAGATATTCCAGCTTAAAGTAAATCTAGGGATTGAATGATACCCGCGGAGTGCTGTTGGCACCGTTCCGCGCGCCCGAGTGACGATGTTGTTCCGACTGGAGGGCGCGGAACTTACGGATGGCAATGATCAGCACGCCCGTGGCCAGGACCAGGAGCAGGAGCGCGGCGAACGCCAGGGGACCTTGGCCTTCAACCACCAGCCGGCCGCTGCCCAACGGCGCCAGGTAGTGCTTCAACGAAATCAGCAGGGTGGCATACGTGGTGGCCACCATGAACAGGGCCGGGAGGATGGTGAACCAGATCGTTTTCCCGCGCTGGAGAAGCCACACGGTCACTACCGTCAGGGTCAGCGCGGCAATGAGCTGGTTGCCCGCCCCGAAGATTTTCCAGGCCGACATAATGGTGGAGTTCAGGGCGAAAAAAAGCATCAGGCCCACCGCCACCGCCGTGTTGAAAAACGGGTTTTTCAGGATTGCCCACGGGCGTCCCCTGAAAATAAACACCCAGAGTTCCTCGATGATGTAACGGCACAGCCGGACGAACGTATCGAAGGTTGTGATAACGAATCCCTCGAGAATCAGGATGCCCATGACGGCGCCCAGGCTGATGCGCATGCCGGTCATGTCATGGAGCATGTAGCCCATGGCGACGGAAAACGCCAGGATCGGGTTGCCGTCCTTGCTGGCGGGAAAGACGATGTTCCGGAATTCCGCTTGCGGCAAGGCCGCGGCGACCAACAGCAGGGCCATCAGGGCCATGGCGCCTTCCAACAGCATGGCGTTATAGCCGACCCGGCGCACCTCCGATTCGCTGGAAATCTGCTTCACCGTCGTGCCGGTGGTCGCGAAGGCGTGTCCGCCGCTGATCGCGCCGCAGGCGATCGTGATCAGCAGGAAAGGCCAGACCGTCCCGCCCGTCAGTTGGGCGCCCCGGCTGAGGTCGAACATCCCGGCATGTACGACGTGACCGGTGAAACCGTAATAGAGCAGGCCGGCCACCAGCACAATTACGCCGCCGTAGAGGATCTGGACATTGACAAAATCCCGCGGTTGGAGAATCAGCCACACCGGCACCCAGCAGGCAATGAAGACATAGGCGGAGAGCAGATACCGCCACTCCGTTTCGCCCAGGGTGATGGGGAAAGCGAATCCCGCAATCACGCTGGCCACGCAGATAATTTCAGCGATGATGTAGAGCGGGATGGTCAGTGTGTATTTCCGGAAGAAGAGCCAGCCCAGAATCGGCGCGCATGCCGTAATGATCAGCAATGACGTGGTGGCGATCCCGCCGATACGGGCCATGACGACGCCGTCAGGGCCGACAAACGTGTTCAGCAGGTGGTCCCCGGCGTCCATTTGCAGCAGGTCAACCGGATAGGCGGCCGTCAGCGCCTTGCAGGATAGATTCAGGAAAATGGCGTTGATCAGCGTCAGCATCATGATCAGGAAGACCGCGAACAGGAGGTATCCGGGCCCGCCCATAGTGCGCCGGCACATATCGGCGATGGAACGTCCATCCTCGCGCATGGAGACGAACATCGAGGTCATGTCGTGCACAGCGCCGAACAGGATACAGCCGAGAACGATCCAGAACCAGGCCGGAGCCCAGCCGTAGGCGAGGGCCAGGATCGGCCCGACGATGGGACCGGCGCCGGCGATCACGCTGAAATGATGGGCGAACACCACATGGGTGCGCGTCGGAATATAGTCGTGCCCGTCGCGCAGTTTCTGGGATGGCATGATATTGCCTTCATCCACGCCCAGTCGCCGCGAGAGATAAAACGCATAGGTCCGGCCGGCCAGGATCAATAATCCCAGCCCGAGCAATAATGGAACCAACACATTCATGGGTATGTTTCGGTGACTTGCAATTACCGTTCAGCTTGGATCCAAACGGAGTGAACTCTAATACCACGGAGGTGTTGGATCAAGTTCGGAATGCTATCGTGTTTCAGATAATTAAGTTGAACGGAACCGCTTCGCGGATTGAAACGCGGAGCGGTTTTTTATTTCCCATGCGCTAAGCTGACTCCAACGAGTTCCGGAATAAACCGGACTCGAAAAGGAGTCAGCCATGAGTCCCCTTCGTTCCCGGTTCTGTG
>JAHIJO010000164.1 GCA_018898455.1 Verrucomicrobiota bacterium
AAACAATAAGAGCCGTATGAGTCGAGAGGCTCAAGTACGGTTCCGTGAGGGACTGGGGGTGAGATTCCTCCGGTCTACTCGACTCGACACACTGCTGGGAGAACGGCATACTTGGGTTGCGGGCACAAGCCCGCGTTAGATAGTAGGAACAGTTATGAAAGATCAATCTTTCGAAATATTGGTGAATACGTACAAAGACATGGTCTTCTGTTTTGCCAGGGGACTGCTTAATGATCCGGGCACGGCGGAAGATGTTGCCCAGGAAGCCTTTGTAGTAGCATACAAAAACATGGCCAAGTTCGATGCCAGCCGCGATTTCGGCGCTTGGATACGTGGTATTGTGCGCAAATTAGCCCTGCGAAAGCACGGTTAGCCGCCGATTTCGACGGCGACGGACTCGCCGATCCCGCCGCGTATCTCAATGGAAACTGGTCCGCCTGGCTGTCCAGTGTCGGGTATGCCCAGGTCGGTCCTTACGCTTGCGGGTTTGACGGGGCAGTTCCTTTGGCCGCTGACTTCGACGGGGACGGCAAAGCCGATCCGGGCATTTACTCCGGCGACGGCATCTATCTCTGGTTTTCTAACTACGGTTATGCCCGCGGCGGACCATACCAACTGCCATAAAACGGAATCCGATAGATTCCACCCTTATCTGGTAATTTCACCCATAGATTCTGCGGAAGACCAAAAAAACCTCGTAATCGGTCAGTCATTTTGGGGATGTAGCGGCGGTTCGTACTTGTCCCGCTCCCAGCGGGAAGAACCGTCCGTCAGCTGACGGACCGTTCTATCGAACGGCCCTACAACCGGAAAATCAGTATATATCCAACCAGTCCTCCCCCAAAATAACTAACCTATTATTCAAACATCAATTCCCGTCTTGCGAAAAGCAACTGGTGCAGGTAAGGTAAAGCCCTTTGTTGGACAAAACCCCAAAGGACACGCCCCATGGAAACATTGAAACGCGCTGATTATCCGCCTCCCGGCGGACCAGTGGTGCTGGTGATTATGGACGGTGTTGGGATCGGAAAATACGCGGAGGGCGATGCCGTGCGGTCCGCTCTGAAGCCGCATCTTGACTGGCTTAAGGCCAATGCTCTGAACTCCCAGCTCAAGGCCCATGGCCGGGCCGTCGGCTTGCCGAGCGATGGGGATATGGGCAACAGCGAAGTCGGGCACAACGCCATCGGTTGCGGCCGGGTCTTTGACCAAGGCGCCATGCTGGTCAATGCCGCCATCCAGTCGGGCGCCATGTTCCGGGACGCGGTCTGGACCGAGCTGATTCGAAACTGCAAGGAACACAACAGCACCCTCCATTTCATCGGCTTGTTTTCTGACGGCAACGTGCATAGTCACATGGATCACCTGAAAGCCATGCTCGTCCAAGCCAGGAAGGAAGGAGTGCGCAAGGCGCGGGTGCATGTCCTGCTCGACGGCCGGGATGTTGGTGAAACATCGGCCCTGGATTACGTGGATCCGTTCGAGGAGTTCCTGGCCGGTTTAAACGCTGATGGTTCCGTGGATTATCGCATTGCGTCCGGTGGCGGGCGCATGCAGATCACCATGGACCGGTACAATGCCAACTGGGACATGGTCAAGCGGGGCTGGGACACGCATGTGCGCGGGGTGGGGCCGCAGTTCGTTTCCGCCCGCCAGGCCATCGAGGCCCAGCGCATGGCCCACCCAGGCGTGATTGATCAGGATCTTCCGCCGTTTGTCATCGCGACTGACGGCAAGCCACTCGAAACGCGTGGCAAGCCGGTGGGGCCGATCCGGGACAATGACAGCGTTATTTATTTTAATTTCCGCGGCGATCGCGCCATCGAAATCAGCAGGGCGTTTGAAGACGACGATTTTTCCGAGTTTGACCGCAATCCGCGGCCGAAAGTCCTCTACGCGGGCATGATGCAGTATGATGGCGACACGAAAATCCCCAAACGGTTCCTGGTCACCCCGCCGGCGATCAACCGCACCCTGGGCGAATTCCTGGCGCGGGCCGGTGTCCGCCAGCTGGCCATCAGCGAAACCCAGAAATTCGGCCATGTGACTTATTTCTTCAACGGCAACCGTTCCGGCAAGTTCGATGATCGCCTGGAGGCTTACGTGGAGGTCCCCTCCGATATCGTGCCGTTCGAGCAGCGGCCTTGGATGAAGGCGGCGGAAATCACCGACCGGGTGGTCGCCGCGATCGCGGAAAACAAGTTTCCATTTATCCGCCTGAACTATCCCAACGGCGACATGGTGGGCCACACCGGCGTTTTCCAGGCCACCCAGATTGCCGTGGAGTCCGTGGACCTGTGTGTCGGGCGGCTGATGCAGGCCGTGGAGGCCGCCCAGGGCGTCCTGATCGTGTCCGCGGATCACGGTAACGCCGACGATATGCTGGAGCATGATGAGAAGACTGGCAAGGTCAAGGTCGATAAAGATTCCGGCAAGCTCAAAGTTAAGACCGCGCATTCACTCAACCCGGTGCCGGTCTTTATCTACGACCCGTCGAAGGCGATGAATCTGAATCTGGCGCGGCGTGCTGGATTGGGCATCAGCAGTCTGGCGGCCACCTGCCTGGTTCTGCTGGGATTTGTTCCGCCGGAGGATTACGACCCGAGCATAGTGAAAATTAAGAATTAAGAATGCAGAATGTTGCCTTGAGTTTACGTGCGGCCATCCACCATCCACCATCGACCATTAACCATCAACCATGAACCATTCCTTATGACTGATGAACCTTATGGCATTATCCTGACCGGCCTGACCGATGCCGTCCGCCGTTCCTACGACCGGTGGGCCCGGCAGGCTGTGGACTGGGATCTGACCTCCGAACCCGAAGACCAGCCGGATGCCCGGCAGACGACCATCGGTAAAACGGTGTCCGTAACGGGGCCGGGAACGTTTTTCGGCCGGGAACGCCGGACCCTCACCTTCGAGCCCACCACGCAACAGGGGTGGTGGTTCGATCGCACGGATCAGGCGGATGCGTTGCCGATCCGCGTGTCCGTGCGCAACGTCTGGACGACGGTCCGGAACATTGTCTTGCGCAGCGGCTCGCCCCATAATTATATGCGGATGGTGGAACACATCATTGCCTTACGATTGGGGATGGGGCTGGATAATGTCATGGTGAAGGCCGATTCCGGCGACCCGCCGCTCTTTGATCGGGGCAGTATGGATCTGGTGGAAGCCCTGGATTCGGCCGGGGTGGAGCGCCAGTCGGTGTGCGTTCCCTATGTGACGGTCAAAGAGCCGGTCACCGCGGGAGGGGCGAACGGGAGCTTCCTGACGTTTCTGCCCTGCGACCCGTCCCGGCTTTGTCTGGAGATGGATTGCGCAATCGATTTTCCCGATGCCATCGGCCGTCAGAGAATACGTTTCAATCTCAATCATAAGCATTTTCGTTATGGCGCGCTGGCGCGCACGAACTCCACGACAAGCATGAAGATGTATTTCGACACGGTCGGTAAGCTGTTTGCCGATATCCGCAATATGGGCTACACCGACCGCAATATCCTGATTGCCGGGAAACGCCGCTATTGGAATGTTCCCTTGCTGATGCACGAAGGCAAGTCGCTGGAAGCGGCCTGGCACCGTGCCCTGCTGGATCTGCTGGCGGCGATTGCCCTGATCGACCAGGGCCGGTTTGTTGGCCGGGTCATCTCCTACAAGGCCGGCCACACCCTGGATGTCGCAATGATCCGCCTGCTGCATAAATACAATGTGCTGACGACGCTTCCCGGTCCTAATTAAATCTAATAGGAAATTGTTATGTAGGGGCTGAACTTGCTCAGCCCAGGGTTTTGAACCATAAAGACTGGTTCAGCCTTTCGACAGGATCAAGGCCCTGAGCGAAGCCGAAGGGCAAGCTGAACCCCTACATATTGCGCTTCCGTTCCTCTGCAAAACAAGGCAGTTTTTCCGTTTAGATATTTAACCTCAAAAAAGCGTGAGTTGGTAACATGAATTGCTATTTGGACCTTGTTTATTGCGGTCAAAAGGCACATTTTGGTGTTGTGTCTATAACCGCACTTTTAGTGAGGTTATGGACCCGATGCGAATATCCGACTTT
>JAHIJO010000165.1 GCA_018898455.1 Verrucomicrobiota bacterium
ATCCTCCACGGAGGCATCGGCGGAATTGCCGGTCATAGAGATGTGCCTCTATGCATCATGCCTCCTACCTATAGCCAGAATGTCAACCATCCGAGCAAACAGGATGAAGGCGGACCCCTAGTTGCATGAGAAAAGAAGATGTCCGAATGTCAATTGGGACACAAATACGGAGCGAAACAGGCGGGGGTATGGATCGCCGCAAAGCATAGCCAGGGACAGTGCTTCATTATCGAAGCATCGGGCCGGCGGTATTGGACAGGATGTGTTTTTTTAGACTGTATGCTTTATGTATGCTTTGTAACCCCGTTTTGGGCACATTCAAGCAAGTGAAGCAAAATGAAACCACGTGCAAAACCGGAAATGCCGACCATGGTTTAACTCGCATGAACAAAGGGAGAAATGCTGATTTGAAGCAGTGAAATTAGAGTAGAGGCTGGGGGATTCGAACCCCCGACCCGCTGATTAAGAGTCAGCTGCTCTACCAGCTGAGCTAAGCCTCTGGGGGTACAGTAGATAACTCAGCGGGGAAAGGCAAGAATAGAAACGCTGTCAATTACGGATTGCGAAATTTACTGCGAAGGTCCAGTCGCGGAGCCGGCGCAACGGAATCCGATGAACGGGCGGCCTCTGATCTGAGGCCGCTTGACGCCGTATCCGCGCCGGGCGGCGAGCAGTTCGTTTTCGTTTTGACTCAGGAACGAACCTCCGCGGAAGACGTGTTCGCCGCCCTTTTCGGGACCCTGCGGATTTTCCAGAGGCAGAATTCTGTAATACCCGGAATCGTAATAGTCAAACACCCATTCCGCCGCATTCCCCGGCATGTGCAGAAGTCCGAAGGGACTCGTTTCCTTGAGCGTTGATTGAAAATCTTCAGGTAAAACTTCCAGCGGCAATTGCTTGTCGGCGGGCCATGTCATCACCTGAAATTTTGTCGGTGCCGGTTTGGGCGGCTCACGGCCCTTGATCTTATCGACCAGGCTCTGGCGGGGCGCTTGCTTTGGATGGAATATATCCTGTTGCGCCGCGAGGCGGCTCCTGCCGCCCTGATAGTTAACGAACATCAGGGCGGAATTATCCGATCCCCACGGATAACGCCGCCCGTCACTTGAACGGGCGGCATATTCCCACTCGGTTTCAGTGGGCAGACGCTTGCCTTTCCACTTGGCGTAGGCATACGCATCAAACCAGTCCACTCCCACAACCGGCTGATCGTTGCCGCTCAGCTCGCTGAATTTCCAACCGTCGGGAGTATGATCTTTAAGAGGCGGTGTCAGAGGATGTTCCATGGAAGAATCCCCCGTATTTTTAACGTGCTCAACAAACTCTCGGTATTCCTTGTTCGTGACTTCCCGCTTGTCCATCAGAAAGGGATTGATTTTCACGATACGCATGGGAAAATTGTTGTCGCCCGGCTTGGCGGTTTCGTCACCCAAGAGAAGATAACCGCCCGGCAGGGATGCCATCTCCTTATCCGTATCAGCGCCGGCGACCGCTCCGCTTCCGGCCGCCTTGACCGACGCTTCCACAATCTGCCGCTGCATGCGCGTGATATAATCGAAATCCATAGACGCAAATACATCTTTTACGCCGCCGGCGCCCCGCTTGCCCTGTTCAGATTGCATGACGGTATTGATCCAGAAGATTAGAAACGCGGTAACCTCGTTGACGGCATAATCCAGTTTTTGACTCGCGATCAAGCGCGGGATTCGCTCGCTCACAATTTTCGGCAACTTACGGGCAATATCGCGGCGTTTGTTCTCAAAATCATCATACTGCTTCTTGATTTTCGGATTGGCCTGGTATTTCAACTGATCTATGCTGGGGTACTTCGATCTGGCCCTCTCCAGCTGTTCCGAGATGACATTAAAATTCCTGACTGCGGCCGCCACGGGCCCATACCAGACACCTTGAATCTTTTCCTTCCCGTCTTCAACCAGAACAAGCTCTTTTGCAAAATCATCCTTCTTCGTTCGTACCTGTTCAGCCGCCTCATGTTTCCCGCATTTCTGAAGGAACTCATCAAACAGTCTGATTGACTCGGTATAATACTCGACCGGAAAGTTCGTCTGGGAATTCAGATCGCGTTTGGCAAATTCCCTGGCAAGAATATCCGCCATATCCGTGAGTTCCATCTTTTCTATCTGAGTGCGGAGAATTTCCATTGTAAAAGATATGGTTTCCTGGCTCTGCTTCACAAGCAGCTTGTCGGCCGTTTCCGATACCACAACGCCCTCGATCCGGTTCCCATCCTTTAGTTGAAGCACAACTGCTTTCCCCGTGGGCAACAGTTTTTGCGTCTCCGGTGATAGTTCTTCTTTCGTGATGGCGAACGAAGAAACAGCCAGCGTGGAAACCAGGACAGTAACTGCAAAATAATTGAATCCGGTCATGGCGGGAACCTTTCGTTTCAAATACCTCTACGTCGATCTTGTGAGCTATGTATGCATGAACAGAAAAAACAGTTTCGTTACGGAAACTAGATGATGTCGGACGGAATGTCAATCCTTAAACAAGTTTGCGCCGAACTGGGACCGGATTCACTTTTTTACCGCCCTGGCAGCATTTGATGAGCAGATCAACGCTCTTGACACAAGATGCAAAACGGCGTAAATTGATAGAAGATATTGTGAGGATAATTGTGGTTATGAAAAATCCGGGGTTTATTATTTTTCAGGCGATAACATTATTGACTGCGCAATCCGTCTGCGCGATTGTGTATGTTGACGCTGGCTATGGCGGCGGCGGCAACGACGGCTCTGCGGGCACGCCTTTTACTAATATTCAGGCTGGAGTTAATCTGGCCGGCTTGAGCGCCGATACGGTTTACGTTGCTCAAGGGACCTACTTGGAGCAAGTGACAATAAGTAACGGCAGTTGCTCCGTGCGCGGGTGTTTTGGGGGTGTGGGTAACTGGGCGCAGGATTTCAAGCTTTATCCCACCATTATCGATGCTTCCGGTCAATCCTATGGTTTCTACATTATTAACTCAATTGATAACGTGCTTATCGAGGGGTTTTCCGTTAAAAGCGCAACAAGTTGCGGTATAAGGTTCGCATCGGGCAATGTCGGAAATATGGTGCGCTTTTGTAATGTCCTCCTAAATGCCAGGGGTATCGTGAGCGGTAACGGCGCGGGGTATGTAAGCATTGTCTCATGTAGCATCGTCTGGAATACTTACAGCGGTGTGATTACCGAATGGAACTCAGGAAGCACGGCGGCACTGACCAATTGCATTGTGGCGTTTAACGGCGGGTATGGAGTGGCGCCAAGTGAATGGGACGCGTCACACAGGATTTATGCCGCCTACTGCAGTTTCTACGGCAACGGTCTCGGAAACTGGAGTGATGGGGTGCGAAACAGAAGGCCAGTCTACAATACGGCAGCCCAAATAAACAGTCGGAGTGGCAACTCCAATAACATTGTGGCAAACCCGGGATATGCCGAGATCCAGACCAGTTGGGATTTGCGGAAGCTTTACGCGGACTCGCTCTGCCTGGGCGCCGGAAGGAACGGGGTAACCCTGGGCGCCTATACGAACGCGGATGTTTTGTCGGTTTCCAGCAATACCTACTATGTAAGCAATGCCGGGAACGACACTAACAGCGGCGCTTTGTCCAGCCCGTGGGCGAGTGTCCGGAAAGCTGCAACTGTTGCCCAGGGAGCCGACCAGGTAATTGTCATGCCTGGAATCTATGCCGGCGATATAGTGCTCCAGGTCGGCGGGTCGGCCGCAACACCGGTCACTTACAAGGGGCAAGGGCAAGTTGTTATAACCAACGGCACCAATTGCCTCCGCCTGAAGAATGTTGCCGGAGTGGCGATTGAAGGATTCCAATTCCGGGGAGCCACTACCGCGGGTATAATATTTGATAATGCAAAGTGTGTGACGGTCTTGAACGGGTCATCGTACAGCAACTCCGGCTACGGAATTTACTTCTCCGGCAGTCATCTCAATATTGTGAACAATCTGGACATTTACGGGAGTAGTGGCGGATACGGTATTTACTTCGCCTCAGCTAACAGCAACACGGTGGAACAGTGTAAGATCCACCACAATGGTCAACCGGGGATTTACGTGACGGGGTCCATAGCGGAGGGTGGTTACGACCAAACCGCCTCGTTGACGTTCGACACCATCCAGAATTGCGCAATATATTGCAACAATGTCGGAATCGCGGCGGAAGGTGCCTGGTGCAATACGAGCGGGATCCTGGTAAAAAATTGCACAATTACCACCAATACCGGTACCGGCATCGATATGCGCTGGTCGTGCGCGAATATTACGTTTGCGAGAAATTGCATCATCTCTCATAACACAGGGTGGGGAATAACCACCGCGGGCAGTGATGACGACGTCAATCTGGCCTATTGCAACCTTTATTCCAACAAGCTAGGCAATACCCGGTACGAAGGGGTGTATACCAACAATACAGCCGCAGAGATAAATGCCTTCAGTGGGGCCGTTAACACAAACAACATAGTTAAAGATCCCATGTTTCGTAAGTTTGATCAGTACAATTTTCATCTGTGGCCATACTCTCCGTGCATAAATGCCGGCGACCCGTCCGATCCGGTGCCTGCAGGTGGAGGATCAATAATAGACATCGGCGCCTACGAGTGTACGGTGGCTCGCGGCACTTTTATATCCATATGCTCCAGAAATGATTTGCGTACCAGTCGATACGCAAACCTAGCGCTGAAGCCCAAGTCAAGAGAAAACAATCCCCTTCGATAGCCAATCCACGGAGATATTGCTTTTTCAACGTTTCATTATCCAGTCAACAATGTTATCGGCAAGTTGTTTATGGCTATAATCCTTACCTGGTAAACCATATGTCTTATGGTTGGACAACGTATGGTCATCAAAACAACATATGATTTTAGACTTACCCTTTTCATATACAGCCAGCGCTACCACGCCTTTTTCGTCTGATATCAGGCATTTTGCCGGGGGACTGACTTTGATGGGCGTTATTCCAATACCGGTCACAGATTTAACATCTTTGGTAAGCTCGTGTTTGGCAACAATACTGCATACAGGTTTACCTCCAGCTTGGCCATACTCAATACCAAATTCCGACAACACGGCATTCATCCACTTGGGATTGCTTTCAGAAGCACAGATTACAATGACGTCACCACCGGATTTGACAAAGTCAGACAGGGCTTTGCATTCTTCAGGCAAGTATTTATCCGTGTTGTACGTAATCATATAGACATCGGCATTATTTAATATCTCAGGCGTGACCGGACAGTTCAGATATTTTACTACAGCGCCCCGCGCTTCAAAAAGTGACATAAATCCATCGTAGCTTCCCTCACAAGTACCCGCACGGTACACATCCCGCAGTATATTTACCTTTCCCGGAGTACGAACTAATTCACTGGGCATACCATCTCCGGGCAAACTGAGTGAGAATGCGGCCAGTTGATCTCTACTGATATAAATCCCATTATCGCAGAATAAACCCAGGTTGCTTGCTCCGGCAGATGTGAAGACTTTAAAATCCCTCAGCATTTCCGGTCCTGTCTTTCGACGTTTGCGTTTTTCCGCGCTGATGTATGTAACATTATTACATAAAAATATTACCCGGTTAAAATATTCACCGGTTGCTTTTTTCCATGCATTAGCTCTGTCTACCAATTGACTATCCTTACTGGTGACATTGCAATACACCTCGGGCTCACAGTAATCAATGTATCCCGCCTTTAAACAGCCTGCCATATCAAAAGACCGTTCGGCAATATTACGTTCCGGAGTTTCCCATCCACTGGATGAAATAGTACATTCCGGCTTGATTTTCTTCACTTCATCATGAATAAACTTTACCCATTCAGTAACCCGCGCCACCCGCCAGTCTTTCCATGCCTTTGTCTTTACGGCAAGGTCTTCAGCATTAAAGGCGCTTTTATTATCGATAAGATCCTTAGGATCAAATCCCAGCTCTTTTTTTGCCTGCTCAATACAGACATCACAATAACAACAATCGCCGCGCGCCATACCATATCCATCGTCTATAGATATGCCGTCAACACCCCGTTTAAGGCTTTCTTTAACAAGGTCCAAACATGCCTGCCTGAAATTCGGGTCATTGATACATATCATTGTTTTCGCGCCCGCTTTGTTAACCGCAGGACGGAGATTATATTTCTTCATCGTAGGCTCAATAAAACTGGGCAACCACCAGCCCCACACTTTTATTCCTTTCGAATGTGCTTTTTGCACAACATATTCTATCGGATCAACATCGTTATCGGGCGTATAATTGCCGAAATCCGACTTGAAATATGTCCACCCATGGGCTACGCCGGTAAAATATACCACCGTGTTAATTTTGGCCGATGCCAACTGGTCTATCCATCGGTCAATTCCCGCCTTGGTTGACGGCTGACCGTATTGGTAAACCGCCCTGATATTCCCAAGCGCATTGACGGGACTACCGAGAGCCATAATACCCGCTACCACAACCGCCAATATACTTACCTTCTGTTTCTTTTGCATAAAACTCCTACGGTACATTTAAGGAAGGCCGACTCTTATTTCACAAGAAACCATTTTTTCAATTATCCGCGAGATCATGCTCCGTCACAACCGTTTTGAAAATGACTCGCGGATATTACAGTTAAGACTTATCACCTCCTTGAGTTATCTTGCTTGGCTGTTGATTTGGCATCGGTTGCTGCCGAGAATATGGCAGACAACATGTTTAATTGGGCATCGGTGGTTTCACCGGAATAGTAGAGCGATATCGGATAACCCAATGAACGAACAAGTTCAATTTCACGCTGCAAATCAGCAGGCGGTTTAGGCAGACGTTTGCCACGTTCAATAACATCCGAGTAACTGCAAGCGCCGATAATAAGCTTGGATTTTTGGATGTCAGAAAAGAGTTTTGCTTGTCTCTGCGCCTGAGATTGAAAACTTTGGTACGCGCCGTCACCTTTAAGGCCATAATTATAGTCCATTATCAACACTCGGTCGATAACTCCTTTTTTAACAAGGTTATAATGCAAATTAATATCGCGTTCATTGATAATTGTGATGACAGGTATATTCGGCCCTGTTCTTTTACAAGCAGCGATAAGTTCCGTGAGAAGACGTTCCTTCTGTTCGGAACGCAAGGCCGAATATTTCTCTCGCAATTGTACCAGGGGACTATCGGATGGGATTGCTTTACCCACCCTTGCATAACCATCTATTCCCTTCAGCACATTTGCAAGGTTTGTATTAGCAATTTTATCGAACTCTTGAATACAAAGCTCACAGACACAATCCCGTTCACCGTGCAGCGTCAACATATCGATAACGATACCATCTGCCTTAAATTTTGCAATAACTTCTTCAGCAATATTGATAATGAGCTTGTTTGTCTTAGGATTCGCCGGACAGGGTGTGGCCACACTGGATTTACCCGAATTGAACAGCATAGCGGCAGGAACTTCCTTGAATATTTTCCCTCCCCAGTAGTAAACACCAAGAATAGCATAGACGCGAATACTATTCTTTCTTGCGGAAGTAACCAGGTAATTGAACGGTTCAAAGTCATCCTTGACGCCATTCCATGAATTGATAACATTACTTTTGTAATAAGTTCCACCGCGAGTAAATGCTGGAACCGCTAAAATATTAAACTTTCCTTTAACTGCTTGGATAATTTCAGTGTCAATCTCTTCGCTATTATTTACAGGTATACCTTGTAAGATCCGGTCTTGATATTGTTCCGCATGCAAGTTCTTACAGAATTCCACATTAAAGAACACGGATGCTTGTAAAAGAAGAATAATATTAATCGTCTTATTCATAATTAATTTCTCCCGGCATGAACACGATGCTAATTTTCGACTTTTTAGATTACGGAACCTGCTCATTCCAGGTCGGCGCGCGGCTTGAAGAACCGTTCCTGGATACGGTCCATATAAAGAAAGATGCCGGGCGTCACAAACAGCGTGATGATCTGGGCAAAGACCATGCCGCCGACCACCACCAGGCCGAGGGGGATGCGGGAGGAGGCATCGGCGCCGTACCCCAGGGCAATGGGCATGGTCCCCAGGATGGCGCACAGGCCGGTCATCAGGATCGGGCGGAAGCGCACGAGACAGGCGTCGTAAATCGCGTCGTAACTGTTCATGCCCTCGGCCCGGCGCTGTTCGGCAAAGTCCACCATCAGAATGCCGTTCTTGGTGATCAGCCCGATGAGCACGAACATGCCGATATAGCCGTAAATCGAAAGCTCACTGCCGAACGCCAGCAGGGTCAGCAGGCCGCCAAAGACCGCCACCGGCAAGGTGGTGAGAATCGTGAAGGGATGGATATAACTTTCATATAAAATCCCCAGCATGATGTATTTCAGAAAGATCGCCACCAGCAGCAGGATACCCAAACTGGCAATGGACCGCTTGAATTCCTGGGCATCCCCGGTAAATTTTCCGACCACGCCGGCCGGCAGGATTTTGGCTGCCACTTCCTCCATCTTCTTGATGGCATAGCCTAGCGGAATACCCGGGGCAATACTGAAGGAAAGGGTCGCGGATTCCTGCTGTTGGGCGTGCGGCACGTTCTGCGGGCCCGCTTCTTCCTTCCAATCCACAACGGATTTGAGTGGCACGAGCGTGCCGTTTACGGGCGAGCGCAAATAGAGCATGGCCAGGTCGCTGGGCAGACGCTGGTGTTCCTTTTCAATTTCGGGGATGACCTGATATTGGTCGAGATCGGTGGTGAACTGGGTCACATAGCCGCCGGCATACCCGAGCGCCAGGGCTATCTCGATGGTTTCCGCCGTGATACCCAGCGCCGAGGCGCGGTCCCGGGCAATCGTCATGTTTAAACGCGGCATGGTAAGCTTGATGTTGTTCTGGACACTAAAGAAGCCCGGCACGCCGCGCATCGCCATCTCGAGTTGCCGGGAAGTGGCATAGACCTTGTCACGGTCAAGCCCCATAAGCAGATAGGCATAGTCGCTGCCGACCGCGGTGGATTCGGCCCCGGAACTTATTTTCAGCACCGGCATGGCCTGCAGGTAGCAGAAACCGGAGGGCAGAACCATCAGTCGGCCCATGAGTTTCTGGGTGTAATACTCGATCGGATACTTGCGCTCATGAGGCGGGCGCAGGCGGATGAAGAGGAACCCCAAGCTCTGATCGGCGCCGGGCTGAAACCCGGTGACACTGCCCAGCTGGATCACATCGGGCTCTTCGCTGATAATGGCCATGGCCTGTTTTTGAAAGGCCTGCATCTGCGCGGTGGAGGCGCCTTGCGGCATCAGCATGGCGCCGTGGATGAAACTGCTGTCGCCCTTGGGCAGGAAACTCTGGGGTAATATCATGAAAAGCCATACGGTGCCCGCGATACAGACAACCCAGGCAATCAGGGACACATATTTATGACGGAGCGTCCAGGTCAGCGCTTTGCCATATTGCCGCACCAGGCCGGCGATGGCGTCGGTAATCAGCCGTTGGGCGCGATTAGGCGCGCGGCTATGCTTGATGATGCGCGCGCACATCATCGGCGACAGCGTCAGGGCCACCACGGTCGAAACGATAACCGCGTAGATCACGGTCAGGGCGAATTCGCGCAGGTTGCGGCCGACCGCGCCGCTCATGAACACCAGCGGGGTAAAGACGATTATCAGCGCCACGCTGGTGGAGATCACGGTAAAGGTGATTTCCTTCATGCTCTGGATCGCCGCCGGAATTGGCTTCATGCCCGCTTCCATGTGACGCACCGTGTTTTCCAGCACCACGATGGCGTCATCCACGAGGAACCCGACGGCCAGGACGATGCCCATCAGGGAGAGCGTGTCGATGCTGAATTTCGAGACCAGCATCAGGATCAGTGTGCCCAGCAGGGAAATCGGCAGGACGATGCCGGGAATGATGGTTTCGCGGATCCGTCCCAGGAACATGAACATCACCAGCACCACCAGGACCAGGGCGATAACCACCGTCTCCTGCACGTCCTCAATGGATTCCTTGATCGGCTGGGCGCCGTTGAACATCGTTTCGTAATTAATGGATTGGGGTAACTCGCGCCGGGCCGTCGCCAGCGTCTGACTGATCTTGGCGGCCACCGCGACGGTATTGGCCCCGCTGACGCGCGAGATCGCCATGACCACGCACATGCTTTTTTCCGGCAACCCGGGTTTCTGGTAACGGATGTCCACCAGGTCGTCGGTGACGCTGTCAACACAGTGAGCCACATCTTTCAGCCGCACCGGCGCGTTGTCGCGATAGGCAATGATCAGTTCGCCGAATTCGCGACCCGTGCGCAACTGGCCTTGCGGCTCGAGCGAAAAGGTTCGCGAGGGCCCGTTGAGACTGCCGCCGGGGATGTTGACCGTGCCGGCTTTCAGGGCCAGAGCCAGTTCATCGATGCCGATCTGGTAGGCCGCCAGCTGTTCCGGGATAAACTGGATGCGCACCGCCCGCTGGGCGCCGAAGGTCTGCACCTGGGAGACGCCCTCGATCATGCTGAGCTTTTTCGAGATGATATGGTTGGCGTAGTCATAGAGATCCCCATGCGATAAGGTGTCGGAGTACAGCATCAGGAAGTAGATCGGCGAATCGGACGGGTTGTATTTCTTGTAGGTCGGGGGATTGGGCAGATCCTTGGGCAGATTATTCTGGGCGCGGGTAATCGCCGCCTGAACATCCGGCGCCACCAGGTCAACATTCCGATCCAGGCTGAAGGTCAGGTTGATGGTGCTGATGCCTTCCTTGTTGTCCGAGATCATAGACTGCAGGCCGTTGATCTGGGTGAACTGGTTTTCCAGGGGGGTGGCCACCGCGGAAGCCATCGTCGCCGGGCTGGCGCCGGGATAAGCCACGGTCACCTGGATCACGGGATAATCCACCGTCGGCAAGCTGTTGACCGGGAGCCGGAAATAGGACCACACGCCGAACACGGCCATGACGGCCATGACCAGCGTCGTCATGATCGGCCGCCGGATGAAGATTTCAGAAAAGGTCATAAGACATCACTCCGCGCCGCCGTTCATTTGCCTTTGGGTTCAGCCGCTGTGGGCGGCGCGTTGCCGGGCGGAGCCGGCGGGGCCGCTTCCATGACCGTGGCGCCCGGATAGAGCATCAACTGGCCCAACACCACCACCCGCTCGCCGGCCACCACGCCCTTCACAATCTGAAGCCGCCCTTCATGGCGCACCCCCGGTTTGACCAGCCGGAGCTCGACCTTGTTATCCTTGTCCACCACAAAAGTATAGGGGCCGTCCTTGCCGAATTGCACCGCGCTTTCCGGAACCATTACGGCGTCGCGCGCGGTGCCGGCAAAGATCCGCACCTCGACAAACTGACGGGACCAGAGTGCCAGCTGCGGATTGGGCACCAACCCACGCAACAGAATCGTGCCGGTCTGCAAGTCCACGGCGTTATCCAGAAAAGACAATTTCCCCGTATGGCTGTTGGTGGCACCGCGCGGCATGACTTCAATCCGCACCGCGCCGGCCGCCATGGCCCGGCGCAACAGGTCCAGATACTGCTCCGAGACCGAGAACTCCACGAAGAGCGGATCGTAACTTCGGATATTGGTGAGCTTCGTCTGGTTGGCTATGGCCAGGTTGCCGTTGTCCAGGAAGCGCTTGGAGCATACCCCGTTGACCGAGGAGACCATCATACAGCGGGAGAGGTCCAGGCGGGCCTGGTCGAGAGCCGCCTCGTCAATCTGGAGCCGGGCCGTGGCGGAATCCAGCTTGGTTTTTAGCGTGTCGAACGTCTCCGCCGAGATCATGTTCTTGGCGAGCAGTGGCTGGTTGCGTTCCAGGGTGAGGCGGGATAATTCCAACTCGGCCCGATCCGCGGCCACCACGCCTTCGGCCTGGCGGACCCGGTTCGTGTAATCACTGGTCTCAATCAAAAACAGGGGTTGGCCATTGGTGACGATGGCGCCATCCAGGATAAAGGTCTGCTGGAGCCGGCCGGAAACTTGCGGCACCACATCCACGCTCACCTGGTCCTTGGTGTTGCCAAACGCATTGATGACCACCGGCGCTTCCATCGCCTCGGCCACCGCGGTTTGCACCGCGGTGGGCGGCATCTGATGCTGACCGCGCTCGCCCCGGGAGCATCCGGTCACGATTAAAGTCAGGCTGCCACATAGCACAAAATAAACGGAAAAACGCATGGGGATATTCATGGCTGCTGGTCCTTTATGGTGCGGGTTGAGAAAAGGTCCTGGCTCCGGCCGACGCCGCTTTTTTCCAGCCGCCCGACGGCATAGGCAAGATACGCCAGGGCGGTGAAGGCGTCCTGCCGCGCGGTAATATTCTGCTGGCGCGCCTGGGCCAGGCGGCTTTCGGCGCTGATCACGTCCAGCATCGAGTTCAGCCCGTTCCGGTAGCTGTCCAGGGCCAGATCATAGGAGGCCGAGGCGCTTTTCCGATAGGCCAGGCTGAAGACATGTTTCTCCAGGGCGGTGTCATAGGCGGCATAGGAGCTCCACACCCCGGCGCTGGCCGCCAGTTCAGCCTGCGCCAGCTGATCGCGCGCGGCGTCCGCCTGCGCGGCGGCGGCGCGCTTGGCGCTTATCGTGCGCAGGCCGTCGAACAGCGTCCATTGCAGATTAATTCCGGCGTTATAGGACCAGTCGTTATCTTGCCAATCTTGGTCGCTATAGTTGTTATAGTAATTGCGATTGACGTCGCCGCTGAGAAAAAGCGACGGCCAGGCGGCGGAACCGGCCACGGTGATCGCCGCTCGTTTCGCGGCCAGGCTGGCGCGCAAGGCGGCGATATCCGGCCGGCGATCCAGGGCCTCGTCAATCAGGCGCCGCATGTCCTGCCGGTTCACTCCCTCGGGGAGATCGCTGGCCGGGGATTGCACGTCCACCGGCGTATCGGCCGGCAACCCCAGGGCCTGGGCCAGCCGGCCTTTGGCAATGGTGAGCTGGCCTTTGGTCCCGGCCTGTTGATAGCGCGCCTGGTCATAACCGGCCTGCGCCTGGAGCACATCCAGGACCGTGCCCACTCCGGCGGTATTACGCTCCTGGGCGGTATCCAGCGCCAGCTTGGCATCCTTGACGCTCGCCTCCGCCGCTTCCACCCCCGCCTTCGCACTGACCAGTCCATAGTAGGTCGTCTCCACGGCCAGCAGAATATCCTGGATGGCCTGGTTGAAGGTGAAATTCGCAGCATAGACCGTCTGGAGCGCCTGCTCCACCGCCGCCCCGCGGCCGCCGCCGAAATTGAGCACCAGGTAATCGAGTTGCAACCCGGGGCCATAGCGGATATAATCCGTATCGAAGCTGACGGGATCGGCCGCAAAGCCCTGGCGCGCGCCGATGCCCATGCCCGTGAGGGTCGGCAGGAAGTAGCCCCGGGCCTGATCCACCTGGGCCGCGGCGGTACGCGCATCATTCCAGGCCTTTCGGGAGGCCGGGTTGTTGCGCAGGGCGATATCCGCCAGTTCGCCCAGGGCCAGCGGCTTGGAAAAATCGCCGCTGCGGGCGCGCGCCGCCTGCCAGGTGGCATCGGCTTGACGGGCCCGCTCGGGTGCCACCCAGGGTTCGGTGTTGCTCTTCGGCGCCGGCGCCGACATGCATCCCGCCAGCACGCCCGCCAGTCCGATGGCGGCCGCCAGCATCCTTGGCGCAATAAATCGTTCGTTCATCAGGCGTTATCCTTTCGGGCCCGCCGGGTTCCCCGCTGAGGGCCCGTCCCCGGTCGCGGGCGGAACCCCGGCCGACCGGGTTGCGCGGGGAGCACGGCCTGCAACAGCGTATCGATCAGGACTCGCACATAGGCTTCGGGCGGCAGCGGGCGATATCCGAAAATCGTCTCACAAAACACATAATGGGAGATCGCGCTTACAAAGATGTGCGCGAGCGCTTCCGGCGCGCGGGTGATCAAACGGCCCTGCTGCGCTTCGGCCTTGAAATAGGCGGTCAGGATCTTGATTTCGGGCGGCGGCTGATCGGAAAAACGACCGCCCCCGGTGATCGTGATACCGCTGGAACGGATCATCACGATGCGCGGCATGATGGTCTGGATTTGCCGCAGCAAGGTCCGGCCCGCGAGGTTCAGGGTTTTTCGGATATCGCCGGCGCCGACGGACTGCATGAGCTGTTCCTGCCAGGCCTGAAGTTTCGTTTCCACCTGCATGGCAGCCAGGAACAGGCCGGACTTCGTCTTGAAGTGCTTGAAAATCGAACCCTCGGAAATCCCCGCTTCCCGGGCAATCCGGGCCGTGGCGGCCTGAAACCCGTAACGCAGGAAAACCTTGCGCGCGGCTTCCAGGATCGTCTCATTGCGTATGGATACCTGCCTTGCCATGAACTATTCAAGCCCCTTCTTTGATAAGTAAGCGCTCACTTAATAATAAAGCGGGGCCAGGGTCAAGCGCAAAAATGCGGGATACGAGATGGATTTTCCGGCCTCAGGCCGCCGTCTTGCGGACTGACCGGCCCGGCGGGGAGCGGGGCTTCTCCAGCCTTAATTAGCAATTCAAGGGCAGACTCTATTCCGCTCTTTGTTATTCCTGTAGAGGCTGCGCCTCGCTTGTGGGAATCAATGATAACAATCCGCTTCCCCGCTATTCTTAACACCCCACAGGAGCTAACAATAAGAAAGAGAAGAACCCGGCATTGCCTTCTACCTCGATGCGAAGCGAATCTTCCACCGTTCCGCTCCCGCCATTGACCCGGGCCACACAATTCGTAGCAGTTACCGAACTAAAGGAAAAGATTACGAAGGCGAGAAGGCACAATGCAATCAATGCGAAGGAAATAGAGGTTCTTAAAAGTGTCATTTTATCCTCTAACAGATATTAGTTGTGAATTATATATGGCAATATACCAATAACATCTAAAGAGCATCAGGATTACGTCTCGACATTCGACCCTTTGGACAGGCAACGACGGGGTTGTGCCAGGAGTTGGCCATCCGTTCAGACGATTTAAACAGCCGCCGGTGAAATCTACCTGACGAAACGTCTGCATGGAATTGATGATGGGCAAAACGGACCGGAGTGTCAAGCCCTGTCGCCTGCCCCGCCGTAGCGGCTTCGCGTAGGGGGGTGGTCAAGATGGGAGCCGGCATGATCCGCTTTAAGTCCTATTTCTAGGGCTGACCCCAATGCCCTCAATGCCCTTTTATCCGGTCCGGCAGGGCAAGGTCAAGAATTACGTGCTCAGCTGTTAAAACATAACTGCGAAAAGCGCGAAAGTTCAATCTCTTTCAATCCCTACTGGACGAGAAAAGAAGCACTTTGCCCTGAAGCGCATCCAGATTCAGTAAAAATTCACCTGAATCAGAAACTTTGCCCTCCGGCTTGTCGGCATACAAATCATAAGCCGGCAGACCTTTCAATTCGTCGGCCATTACAGTTTCCCGAACGGGTTTGCGGCCGAAATTAAGAGCGGTCATTTCTATGCCGGCCTTTTCAGGCAGACGATGGATCATGACAACCAAACCATTGTTTGTTAGATCAGGAATTGCCAACTGCTCCGCGAGAGCAAGCTTGTATTTTTTCCGAATTGCAAGCATTCGCTTCAGTTGCGATGCAAAGGAATTCTTATCCTTTAATTGATCAGCCAATGCCCCGTAGATTGTCTGTGCTTTAGGCAATCCGCTGGGTGACGCAAGCGTCTGCGGATTCAGGCCGGCAAGATCATATGCGCCGCGGTTGACCCATCTGTAATCTCCATCGGCCACCAGTTCGGGTATCTTATCTGTTGGCAAGGGAAGTGCTCCCACCAGGTCCCACCCGGAGATTGCGAAAACACCGGGCTGCATGGCGTTGAACATAGCCATCAGCAGATGCCCCTTTTTTACGCGTTCAATGTCTTCGCGCAACATTGAATAAGGATCTTTTATACCTAAGGCGGCGGCACAGAATCCTGCATACGTTGTGCACAGCCCGTTTCCCGACAACTGATTATACGGCGCCCGGGCGCCGAGCGCGAGCTCATGCATTTGCTTGATAATCGCAGCTCTAAGTTCCTGGCCGGTAATCTTCTTGTTATGATATTCAAACAGTTCCTCGGCATGTTCGGCGAAATGGACCAATTCATACGTGATTTCATCATGATTCTGGAGCGCGTGAATCATTTGGATCGGCCTGATTTCATACTCCCGCATCAGACGAAGACATAACCGCAAAAAGGAAGCGTCTCCGGTAAGGAGCGCGTGATTATAAGCCGGCCGAGTAATGAAATCATAAGATAAATCAGGGCCGTATTTTGAAAATCCCTTGATTTCTTCAATACCCATATTGAGTTCCTGAAACGACCAGCCGCCGAGCTTGCGCATTGTCCAGGCAATGATGTCGCTGGCAACAACCGAAAGGGGATGCCCTTCCGACCAGGACTTTTTCGAGCCAGGCCTCATTTCAATACCGAGAAAAGGATTGGCATCAAGGCGAATGATAGTTGCCCCAAGAACCAATTTTGTTTTGATAATATCACCCGCTATAAGCCGGTTGGCGGCAAATGAAGGATCAAGCCAATTCAAAGTGGGCTGGCCCGGCCTGAAATAATGAAGATAGACCCATCTTCTTTTCCTCCCATCTGCGCCTGTAATGGCATCAGTTGCATCCCATCCGGTCACACCCGGCTTGCCGGGCACTGAAAAAAGAACCCGTTGCAGCTGTCCCGTTATATAGCCTTTCTCTTTGAGTTTATCCACGGTATCAGCCGGTAGGGTGACACTGTCATTTCCTTCAGGAACGTCAGGAAGCAGGCTCCAATCCTCTTCCCTGATCGCGACCATGTCATAGAGGCCTGGATAATCCTTGTAACCCAGCTCGGCAAGACGGAAATCAGCGCCTTTGCCGGTATGGCCGGGGATAACGTCGCCAATAATAATTGCGCTATGCTGCGCGGCAGTTTTAACCATGCGCTGGTAATCCGCATCCGTGCCGAACAAGGGGTCAATATTCAGACTGATGCGATCGAACCAGCCATCAACCGTCGGCGTGGATTGATATCCCTGGATGCCGCCCGCCCTTTTTACCGGCCCGGTATGCATTGCCTGAATACCTGTTTCCTGAAGTGCATTCCAGAGCGCCGGGTCGCCAAGAGCCTGGAGAACACTTTGCCCGGCCCGGGTGATTGTTGCTGGCGGATAAGCCGTAAACCAGACCGATGCGCGCGCAACAACCTTTTCAGTCTGCGGCATGGCATAGGGATGCTGCCATTGAATACCTGAGCCGGACACCTTCTTTGAAAGTTGGCCAGCCGCATGCAGCATTGATTGCTCTTCCAGCCAATTGATATATGTTTCTTTACTGCCGACCGGCTGATGTTCAGCGGCCGAAAGGAAATGCCCCATAATGAAAATGGACAACCCAAAAACACTTCGCAAGTAAGTTTTAGTAAAAAAGTTCATATTACACTGCTCCAAATTCCGGTTTGGACCCGATTGGTGCCCCCGCCTTGCAGACAACACCCTATTGTCCAATATCTTTCAGCCGCCTGCCAGACATAAGGTTCTCTTCGATCTTCTCCAGCGAAATGCCCTTTGTCTCCGGCACATACAGCAGGAAGAAAATAATAAAAACAAACTCAAGCAGACCATAAAGCAGGAAAGTGTTCCCGTGCCCGAAATGTTCAAGCAGCGACAGAAAAGTTAAAGCAACAATACCATTTACAATCCAATTAGTGGCGGTGCTGGCGGTAATTCCGAGATCGCGGCCGCTAAGCGGATATATTTCCGAGCAGAGCACCCAGATAATCGGCCCGGCACTCATGGCAAATCCTATGATAAAAAGCATGAGAAACGCAATTGCCGTAAAAGTCATGACCTGCTGCGGGTGCACGGCTGAAGCCGAAGTTAGCGCGGGATGGCTGTCAAGTCCCGCCTTGAACATAATGCCAACCATGCACATTGAAATGCCCATGACAACGAATCCGGCATACATAATCGGTTTCCGGCCGAGTTTATCAACAAAGGCAATAGCAATGAATGTTGCCAGCACATTTACACAACCAACAAGTACGGTTCCCCACATCTGCTCCGCGACTGCCACGAAGCCGGCAATTTCAAAAATCTTCGGGGCATAATACATTACTACGTTGATGCCCGTGAGCTGCTGGATAATCTGCAGGCCAATACCAAGAAAGATGACCTTGCGATAATTCCGGCTGCCGGCAAACAGCTTGAACCCATCATGTTTTACTTTTAGAGTTTCCGCTATCTCATTCATTTCGGACTGGACTTCCTCTTCAGTATTACGAATCTTTGACAACACCGCATTTGCTTCGGATTTACGGCCCTTCAGCAGCAGCCACCGCGGACTCTCCGGCAGGAAATAAATGGCAATAAACATGATAATTGACGGGATCGCCAAAACAGCGAACATCATTCGCCAGTGTCCGCCAAGATGCCCGAAGATCTGCGCATAGGTCGCAAAGTAAGTATCGCTTGAAAATGCAAGCACAATTCCAATAGTAATCAGCAGTTGATACATGGAAATCATACTGCCTCTTATTGTCTTGGGCGCAATTTCCGACAGGTAAAGCGGAGCTGTGAAGGATGCTATGCCAACTGCTATTCCAAGGAAAAACCTTGTGCCGATAAGAATGTCTGCCGATGGCGCGACAGCACACCCAATCGAGCCAAGCGCAAAAACTACAGCCGCAATCAAAAGCGTATACTTACGCCCGTATTTTTTGGAAAAATACCCGCTGATCAACGCGCCAAACGTAGCACCCCACAACAGCGCGCTTACAATATCCCCAAGCTGTAAGGTGCTTGACCCAAATTCCACGCCCATGAAAGGCAGGGCCCCTGATATCACGCCAATATCAAGGCCGAAAAGTAATCCGGCTAATGCCGCTGTAAGGCCGGTAATATAAACAATCGGTTTATACTTTGATTTTCCAGACAGTGTTTTTTCATTATTCATAGAATTCATTTGGGTACCTTTCAAGAAACCACATCCCCGCATTCCTTAACCTTATACGCAAACTCTACAACATAATCCTTGCTGCAACTTGAGTAAACGGTAAGGAATTAGGGTCACGCCTCGACCACGCCAAAAACATGGCAAGCAATCGACATTTTGCGCCGGAAACGCCGGGATTGTGCCAGGAGTTTGCCATCCGTTCAGACGGTTTGACCAACCGCCAGTGGACCTGTCCACCATAGCGCTTGGGCGACGGTGGAATCTGCCTGACGAAACGTCTCCATGAGCACGATGATGGGCAAAACGGACCGGAGTGTCAAGCTCTGGAGGCGGAATAGGGTCACCCTTAAATCACTAATTAATATGCCAGTTGTTTTTCGATTCGAACCAGCGCGCCAGATTATTTATTCTTTCAATGGGTGACCCTACTCCTATATTGTGACGGGCTGCTCGAATGCGGATCCCGTTATACGGGTGGGTTCCTTGTCGTATGCGTCCCCGCTGGAATCTCTTCGGATTTCTTATTCGCGCTCATGGTCAGGACGTTCTTCCCGTCGGCCCGCTGATAACGAACCTCATCCATAATACTCTTGATCAGATGCATACCGAGTCCCTGGAAATCCCCGGCTTCCTCGATCGCCACCTTATCCGGAGGCGCAATAGAAAGCGGATTGAAGCCAGGACCATGGTCTGATACTTGCACTTCAAAAGCACCGGGCATGTTCCGTGCCCGGACGGTTAAGTGCTGGGTGTCGTCGTAAGCATAACTACAGGTGTTGATGCTCTTCTCTTCAAGGTAGACATAATTGCATATGTGGGCAACCGCTTCTTCAGCAGCTAATTGTACACGATGGATATTCCGGGGCGAAAGTCCGGCTTGCCGGGCAAATTCGGTAATAAAATCACTGACGTTTCTGATCTCATCCAGTTTCGCCGTGAAGCGGCGTTCCATTTCCTGGAGTGGTCCCTCCCGGAGACCCTTTGCTCTGCTTGCCGTAGCAACCACCAGTTGCCGGATATCGAGACGAATCAGCATCGAAATGATGAATGCCACTACGAACAGCGCCACAAAAATATTCAAGGTGCCTGCGTAGGTTCCCGTTGTTTCGCGAACCCAGGCGGTAAAAAACGGTCCGGCAAGGCCCGCGGCCGCCCAAGCCGTGAGGATATATCCGTGAATGGCGCCAAGCTGCCTGGTTCCAAACAGATCCCCGATATAGGCGGGAATAGAGGCAAAGCCGCCCCCGTAGCACGTCATGATAATGAATATGAGTATCTGGAAGAGCAGCAGGCCGGTAACCTTGGGCAAGAAGAAAAAGGCCGTGATCTGGATCACGAAGAAAGCGGTGTATGTATTCGGGCGCCCAATGTAATCCGACAGCGCCGCCCAGACGATTCGTCCCGCGCCATTAAACAACCCTATCAGGCTGACCATGAATGCGGCCTGAACGGGCGTCATCCCCACCACCTCCTGAGCCATGGGAGAAGCCACGGATATGATGGCTATCCCGCAGGTGATATTGATGAACAGCATGCCCCAGAGCCAGTAGAATCGGCGGGTTTTCACGGCATCGTTAGCCATCAATTGTGAAAGGTCATCCCGTATCTTCTTGTTATTTGCAGATGCGGTTGTGGCGTTGAAGCCCTTGGGCATCCATCCGGCCTGGGGAGGCGCGAGATATTGTGAGGACAGGAACATAATCGTGAAATAAGAAAACCCGAGCACGTAAAAGGTATTGGCCAGCCCAACGGTCACAATCAGTCGCTGGATGATCGGACTGCAGATCAGGGCGGCAAAGCCAAATCCCATTATGGCCAGCCCCGTGGCCAGGCCGCGACGATCCGGGAACCATTTGACCAGGGTTGAGACGGGAGCTATGTATCCCATTCCAAGACCAATGCCGCCAAGGACTCCGTAACAGAGATAAAGCAGGTAAAGACTCTTGACATAGATCGCAACGCCCGAACCGGCGATTCCAAGACCGAAGCAAATCGATGCCACAGAGCCTGACTTCCGGGGGCCATATTTTTCAATGAAGCGCCCAAGAAAAGCGGCCGAAAGACCCAGGAACAGGATGGCAATGCTGAAGGTTATTTGGACGTCCTTCAGGCCCCAGCCGCATTGGCTGATGATGGGTTTGGCAAAAACGCTCCAAGCGTAGACCGACCCGATGGACAAATGAATACCGACCGCCGAGGCGGCAATCAGCCAACGGTTTTTGATGCCTTGTTGAGTTGTCATGGCGACCGGGATCAGCTCTCAAAATAACAAATAAGCCTATTTCAGAACCTGCGCAATCGAGGTTCACCGTAGAGACTGCCGAAACCTCAATTCCCCAACTTATCCCCCTCCCGCGAACGTTAATTATTGATTCAAGGGCTGATAAGCATCTAAAGGCGAATTCATTCCATTAAAGGTATACTTTCAGTGTATCACAAGAAATAAATTCTTGTGATCAAAAAGAAAGGATACCAAAATGGGGTACTACGATTGTCAAATTACGAGCGGAGGATCTGGCGGAGTTGTACGAGGATCCGAACCTGCGCTTGATGGGCGAGACCTCGATCGACGTGATTCGGTTTTTAGCCGGGAAAATACGCGCTCTGGAAAAGACGATCGAACAACAAAG
>JAHIJO010000166.1 GCA_018898455.1 Verrucomicrobiota bacterium
CGCTACTTATAGTTATGACCGTAAATCGCAGTTGACCAGTGCGGAAGTGAGCAAGAAAGGCAAAGGCCGATTCGGTAAGGAGCGTCTCTATGACGTCCATTACACCTATGATGCGGCCGGTAACCGGATTGCGATGGAACTGGATGGCGAACAATTGCCCGTTCAGAGCTATGCCCCGACGCATGACCGGCACCCCCAGCTCAAGCATCCGTTGAAAGTGGAATATTCTTACAACGATGCGGATCAGCTTGTCACGGAAAGCGCGTATCGGCTGAAGCAGTACTCCCGCTACACATGGGAAGTGATAAGCAAACCCATGGCAAATTCCGCCTTGGAGCGATTTCAAGTTTCCAATTTCAGCGTTGCGTGAACGCTTACAAAATTAGCATCTTGTTTTCCATGAAAACGATCATCGAAAAGGCCGGGGTCCTCATTGAAGCGATGCCTTACATCCGCTCGTTTCGCGGAGCAATCGTCGTCATCAAATTCGGCGGCAGCGCCATGGAAGACAAAACCTGTCACGACGGTATCCTCGCCGATGCGGCCTTCATGGAATGCGCGGGATTGAAGCCGGTGATCGTTCATGGCGGCGGCAAAGCCATTTCACGGCGGATGGCCAAGGAAGGCATTCAGCCCGTATTTATTAACGGCTTGCGCGTGACGGACGCCGCCGGCGTGCGCCTGGTGGAAGAGGTTCTCAATCACGAGGTTAACGTCGAATTGGTGGAAACCCTGATTGCCTGCGGAGCTCAAGCAGCGGGTATCCAGGGGCCCAGCATCCTGCGGGCTGAAAAATTCAAACCGCTCGATCCCCGCACGCGCCAGCCGGTGGACCTGGGTTTTGTCGGCAAAGTGGTTCAGGTGGATACCGCGCCGGTTCAGGCCTGCCTGGAAGCCGGGCTCATTCCGGTTATCACGCCGCTGGGCCGTGACTCCGCCGGCAACGTGTATAACATCAATGCCGATGACGCCGCCGGCGCTCTTGCCCAGGCTCTGAAGGCGCGCAAGCTCGTTTTTCTTTCGGATGTGCCGGGGCTGATGAAGAATCCCAAGGACCCCCACGTCATCATGTCCACCGTGAGCCGACGCGAGGTCGAAGACTTGATCCGAACCGGCGTTATTGACGGCGGCATGTTGCCGAAAATTCAAGGAGCCCTGGACGCCCTGGCGGCGGGCGTCGGCAAAATCCATATTATTGACGGGCGTCTGCCGCATTCCCTGTTGTTGGAAATATTCACAGACAAAGGCATCGGAACGGAGATAGTTCAATGACTAAAAGCGAAGACACGATTCAACTGTTCGATCAGCATGTGATTCCCTCGTACAGCCGGAAACCGGTGGTGTTCGTCCGGGGCAAGGGCACGAAAATCTGGGACGCCGACGGCAAGGTCTACCTGGATTTCCTGGCCGGTATTGCAGTTACCGGCGCCGGCCACAGCCACCCGAAGATCATCGAGGCCATCCGCCGCCAATCGGAACAACTGATTCATATTTCCAACCTGTACTATCATGAAAACCAGGCCCTGCTGGCCAAAGCGCTTTCCGAACTGGCGCTGAATGGTAAGTGTTTTTTTTGCAATTCCGGCGCTGAAGCCAACGAGGCGCTGATCAAACTGGCCCGGCTCTGGGGGCATGACCGTAACCGCTTTGAGATCATCACCATGCGGGATTCCTTTCACGGGCGCACCCTGGCGACGCTGACTGCCACGGGACAAACGAAAATCCAGAAGGGGTTCGAACCATTACCTGCCGGCTTTGTTTACGCCGATTTCAACAACCTGGAGTCCGTGAAAGCGGCGATTACAGAGAAAACGGCCGCAATTCTCGTCGAAGCTGTTCAGGGCGAAGGCGGGGTCATTCCGGCGCAACCCGAATTTCTGAAGGGACTGCGAACGCTCTGCACCGAAAAAGACATCCTGTTGCTGTGCGATGAAGTGCAGTGCGGTATGGGCCGAACCGGCCATTGGTTTGCGTTTCAAGCTTATGACATCGAGCCGGACGCTTTTTCGCTGGCCAAGGCATTGGCCGGCGGATATCCCATGGGCGCCATTGTCGCCGGGCCAAAACTGGCGGACGTGTTCCAGCCCGGCAAACATGGCAGCACCTTCGGCGGGTCGCCGCTGGCTTGCGCCGTCGCCCTGGCCATGATCCAGATTATCCGCGAGGAAGGTCTGCTTCAGCACGCGACCCAGATGGGCGAACGTTTCAAAAAAGGGCTTCAGGCCTTGGTGGAAAAATACAAACCCTATCTGGTTGAAGTCCGCGGTAGGGGGCTAATGCTCGGACTCGTCCTCAATCAGCCGGCCAAGACACTGGAAGCCAGGCTGATGGACACGGGGCTCCTGAGCCTGGCCACGGCGGAAAACGTCATTCGCTTCTTGCCGCCGCTCAACGTCAAGCAAAACGAAGTGGATGAAGCGATCGACATCATCGCGGACACCTGCGCCGAGTGGCATGCCGAGCTGACCGGCATCCCTCTGTCTGCGGAACCGGAAACCGAGGCCGAAGCGGCGCCGGCAGCGACGGAATTGCCGACCGCGCCTGAAGCCCAGGCAGAACCAGCGGCGCAACCTTAATTAGGCTCCGCAGCGGGGCAACTTTTCCAATATAAGTCTGTCATCCTGAACGAAGTGAAGGATCTCGGCCACCTTGTCAGTATGGCAGAGATTTCTCGTTACACTCGGAATGACAATTTGTGTAACTTTGATTGCGGCTCTTGAATCATGACCGGCACGATTAATCCCAAGGTAATTTACTTGCCCACGGCGGCGATTCAACGGGCCGTACGCCGATATCCGACGCCGTTTTTCCTTTACGAGGAGCAACGGATTCGAGAGAACTGCCGGCGTTTCCGCGACACCTTCAGAAAATATTTTCCTTCATTTGCGCCGCTCTACGCGGTCAAGGCCAACACGAATCCCTCCCTGCTCAAAATTATCTTTTCGGAAGGATTCGGGGCGGATGCATCCAGCGAAGCTGAAGCTTGGATCACCCGCCGCCTCGGCGGATGCGGCATGTACACCGGTAATTACACGACGCCGGAGGAATTCCAGTTCGTATTGAAGACCGGCGGTTTCCAACTGAATCTTGATGACATCAGCATGTTGCCCACCATCCGCCGGCTGGGCGCGCCCGAGTTCCTGTCATTCCGCGTCAATCCCGGTCTCAGTCAGGGCGGCATGAAAAGCCTGTTCCTGGCCGGACCGGATGCCAAGTACGGCGTGCCGCTCGAGGACATTGCGGCCGCGTATCGACAGGCCCGGTCGCTGGGCGTGAAACGATTCGGAATTCATGCGATGACCGGCAGTAATGTGCTCGACAAAACATATTTCGCGGCCGTAGCCGCCAAACTGCTGCAAATCGTTGCCCGGATCAATCGGGAAGCCGGTATTGTTATTGAGCGCCTGAATATCGGCGGCGGATTCGGGGTGCCGTATCGACCGGAGCAGAAAAGCCTCGATCTGGAAGCTGTCGCCCGGGGTGTTCGCCAAGCGTTTGACGCCCAATGCGCCCGATATGGAATTACAGAACCCATCCTGATGGCGGAGCCGGGGCGATGCATTATGGCCGATACCGGCTGGCTTATCGGCCGGGTCCAC
This sequence comes from Verrucomicrobiota bacterium, assembly GCA_018898455.1. Taxonomy (GTDB): domain Bacteria; phylum Verrucomicrobiota; class Kiritimatiellia; order JAAZAB01; family JAAZAB01; genus JAHIJO01. Next base: position 3,600 of record JAHIJO010000166.1, read on the forward strand.
GTCATCAAGAACAGCCAGAAGACCTTTGTCGGCATCGATGCCGGCATGAACGATCTTCCCCGCCCGGCTATTTATGACGCCTATCACCAGGTCACGGTTCTTGGGAAACCATTGCGCGGGGTCGTCAAGAAAGTCAATGTGGTCGGGCGTTTATGCGAAAATAATGATCAGTTTGCCAGGGATCGAATGCTTCCGGTCGTCAAGGTGGGCGATTTTCTTGTTATTCATAATGCGGGCGCTCATGCCTTTGCCATGGCGCACAACTACAACAACCGTCTCCGCAGCGCAGAATACCTGCTCACCCGGCGCGGTATCATGTGCCGCATTCGCCGGGCGGAAACCATCCGGGATCTCTTTCGAAACAGCGCCATCCCTCATTGCAGTCGTAGGGGCCGTTCGTCAGAACGGTCCGTCAGCTGACGGACCGTTCTTCCCGCTCGGAGCGGGACAAGTCGCACCGCCGCTACATCCCCCCAATAACTGACCGGTTCCAAAAGAGGATGGTTTTACCTTGACTCCAAGCCGCTAACCGATTAGTGATTACGGCATGGTTACATAAAGAGACCAGGCCAATCTCAGGAGGAATGCAGTCATGTTTGAAGGCGCCTATACCGCGGTGGTCACTCCTTTTAATGCCAAGGGCGGCGTGGATTTTGGCAAATTTAAGGCTTTAATCGAACGTCAGATCCAGGGGGGAATAGATGGCATTGTGCCGGTAGGAACAACCGGCGAATCCCCGACGCTGAATTGCGACGAGCATAAACAAGTGATCAAAACGGCCGTGGAAGCATGCCGCGGCCGCATTAAAGTTATTGCCGGCGCCGGCGCCAACTCCACCAGCGAAGCGATTGAGTTGACCCGGTTCGCCCTGGACAGCGGCGCTGATGGCACGCTCCAGGTTGCGCCTTATTATAACAAGCCCAATCAGGAAGGTCTTTACCGTCATTTTTCGACCATTGCCGACATTGGCCTGCCGGTGGTGCTCTATAATATCCCGGGCCGCACGGGAGTGGAGATTGCTTTGGACACCGTGTTCAAGCTTGCCAAACATCCTCGAATTGCCGCCGTCAAGGAAGCCGCCGGCAATGTAAGCCGGGTCAGCCAGATCACGATGGCCTGTAATTTATGTGTGCTGTCCGGCGACGATCCGCTGACGCTCCCCATGATGATTGTCGGCGCCAAAGGCGTGATCAGCGTGGCATCGAACGTGGTTCCCCAGGCCGTGGCGGATATGGTCCATGCCGCCCTGGGCGGCGACTGGGCCAAAGCTTCTCAATTGCATCGAATGTATTTCCGACTCTTCAGCGACATTTTCCTCGACACGAATCCAATTCCGGTGAAATCCGCTTTGGCCATGATGGGTCAGATCGAAGAGGTTTATCGCCTGCCGTTGTGCCCGCCCGGCGAAAGTATCAAAACCAAGCTGGCGGAATGTCTGAAATCATATAATCTGATATAAGGAACTCATGATCAAAATCACCATTCTTGGAGCGGCTGGACGCATGGGCCAGGCGCTGATTCGCTGTTCCCGCCAAACCGCCACGCTGCGTGTGGTTGGCGCCGTGGATGCGGATCAATGCCCCCTGCTGGGGAAAGACGCTGGAGTTGTTGCCGGGATTGCCGATATCGGCGTACTGTTGAGCGCGGATCCACGCAAAGCGGCGCATGCGGCCGACGTGCTGATCGACTTCAGTTTTCCTTCCGCCACGGTCCTGCATGCCCGCTTGGCCGCCGAACTGAAAAAGGCCATGGTTATCGGAACTACGGGACTGAACGAGAAGGACAGCGAGGGCGTGAGAAAAGCGTCGAAAAAAATTCCCATCGTCTGGTCCCCGAACATGAGCCTGGGGGTCAATCTTCTGTTTGCGATGGTCGAACAGACGGCTCGGCGTCTGGCCGCCTATGATGTGGAAATCGTCGAAATCCATCACCAGCATAAAAAGGATGCTCCCAGCGGCACGGCGCTCCGTCTGGCCGAGGCGACAGCATCGGCCCGCGGCCTGACCCTCAACGCCGCGGTTATCCATGGACGCCAGGGCATGGTGGGCGAACGACCGGCCGGCCAGATCGGCATTCATTCCCTCCGGGCGGGTGATGTCGTCGGCGATCATACGGTGATCTTTGCGACAAACGGTGAGCGCTTGGAGTTAACCCATCGCGCCGGCAGTCGGGACTGTTTTGCTTTGGGCGCCCTGCGCGCCGCGGAATGGGTCATGGGACGCAAGCCGGGATTATACTCCATGCAACACGTTCTGGAAATCAACAGCTAACATGATTAAGGGTAAAACAACATGGAAATCGGCCTCAGTCTCGGCGCCAATGTGGGGGATCGTCTCGCCTATCTGATCCAGGCTAAACAGCGGATACTGGCGCTCCCTGGCATCAGCCTGATGGCCCAGTCTCCCGTTTATGAAACCGAGCCGGTGGATGTGTCGCCCGAATTCAGAAACATTCCCTTCCTGAACAGCGTGCTGATCATCGAAACCCTGATTTCCATCCGCCAGCTGATGAACTTCTTTCAATTCATCGAGCAACAGATCGGGCGTGTTCCCAATCCGGTGACCAATGCGCCGCGCCCTGTGGATATCGATATCATCTATGCCGATCAACTGCAAATCGAGGAAGACCATATCGTGATCCCCCATCCGCGCTGGGCCCTGCGGCGTTTTGTGGTTCAGCCCCTGTGCGATGTCCGTCCGGAATTGCAGATTTCCGGCCAATCCGCTATCGTTAATGATGTTCTGGTTCAACTCCAGGATCCAAGCCAAGTCACTTTGTTCACGAAAACGTGGTAGGGTAGGGGTTCGGCTGAGCAAGACTGGGAGAAAAGGAATCATGAGCGCCACAAAATGGACCGCGGTCCGCATTCGGGCCATGAAGGGCCAGGGCAAATTCGCCTGTTTGACGGCCTATGATTTTTCCACCGCGCGTCTGGTGGATGAAGCAGGAATCCCGCTGATCCTGGTCGGCGATTCTCTGGCCATGACCATGTTGGGATACGACACCACCTTGCCGGTCACGATGGCCGCCATGCTCCATCACGCGGCGGCGGTGGCCCGCGGGGTCTCCGGAGCGCTGGTCGTGGCCGATATGCCGTTCATGTCGTATCAGGTTTCTGTCGCGCAGGCTCTTGAAAACGCCGGCCGGTTCATCAAGGAAGCCGGCGCCGATGCCGTGAAAATCGAAGGCGGCCGATTCCGGGCACCCACGGTCAAAGCGTTAATCGAAAACGGGATTCCAGTTCTGGCCCATATCGGACTGACTCCGCAAAGCATTCATACCCTGGGCGGGTACAAGGTCCAGGGAAAGAAATCGGAGGAAGCCCAACGCCTGGTGGAAGACGCCCAAGCCCTGGAAGATGCCGGGGCTTTTGCCATTGTCCTGGAATGTCTGCCGCCGGCCCTGGGTGAAGCCATCACCAAGACTGTCGGCATTCCCACCATCGGGATTGGCGCGGGACCTCATTGCGACGGACAGATTCTCGTGACGCACGACCTCCTGGGCATTACCGGCGAGGTGTCTCCAAAATTCATCAAGCGTTACGCCGCGCTGGGAGCTTCCATGAAACAGGCTTTTTCAGAGTACAAGCGCGAAGTGGAACAGGGCCATTTCCCCGGACCCGAACATTGCTACACGTGATGCCTGGTAAGCCTTAGGCCATGAACATCGTCACTTCACCCGAACAAATGCAAGCTACCGCGTTGGCCCTGCGGCGGGCCGGGCAACCGATCGGTCTGGTTCCCACCATGGGGTTTCTCCACGCCGGTCATCTATCGCTGGTCAAATTGGCCAGGCAAGCTGTTCCGCCGTCTGCATCCCCAACCGGAAAATCAACCGTGGTGCTCAGCATTTTTGTCAATCCCATCCAGTTCGGACCCAACGAGGATTTTAATCAATATCCCCGGAATTTCGACCGGGATTGCCGGCTTTGTGAACAGGAAGGCGTGGATATTATTTTCCATCCATCCGTGGAATCCATGTGCCTTCAGGATCCTGCGGTATTCGTGGAAGAAACAGCCTTGTCCAAAGGGTTGTGCGGATGCTTGCGACCGGGGCATTTCCGGGGGGTTCTGACGGTTGTGGCCAAGTTCTTCAACCTGATCCAGCCCCAGGTCGCCGTATTTGGCGAGAAAGACGCCCAGCAGGTCCGCCTCATTCAGCAAATGGTTCGCGACTTGAATTTTCCCATCCGGATCATTTTCGGACCGATCGTTCGTGAGCCCGATGGATTGGCCATGAGCTCCCGCAATACCTATCTTTCGACCGCGGAACGACGCGACGCCCTCTGCCTGGTCCAATCCCTGCAGTTGGCCCGGAGCCTGTATCGGCAAGGGGAGCGCGACGCCGGGAAAATCATTTCGGCCATGACGCAGAAGATCCGCGATATCCCGTCGGCGGCTATCGATTATATCGAAGTCGTTGACGACGCCACGTTACAGCCGGTCCAAACGCTGAACGGCGCCGTGCTGATCGCGCTGGCCGTGCGCATCGGGAAAACCCGGTTGATCGACAACCTGATGCTTCCGGACGATCACCTGTGTCAAATTCCGGACTGATCCAGCGCAGACTGGTAAAAAGCGTAGTGGTTTTTATAATCATTATACAGCAAATACAACGGGGCTTCGTCTTCTTCGACGGTTGAAAATCGCCCCACCGTTTTGTAGAAGCGATTATCAATGTGATCGTCATTCACCCGGCTCACTTCTCCCACCAGAATGGGCCCGGCGCCCTTTTTCCCCCAGAATTCATGATACAGGTGTGACGGTAGGCAGATGGAAGCTCCGGGTTTCAATACGACCGTTCCTCCAGCCTTCACCGTGGTGTTAACGCCGTCGCAACTGACGGTGACATTCGACTTGGCGAGTTTCTCATGGGGTGTCGAATTCCACAGTCGAATCACCAACTCCCCGCCGCCGCGGTTGATGATATCTTCCATCTTTTGAAAGTGGAAATGGGTGGGAGTGATTTGGTTTTCCTGTACAATCAATATTTTTTCAGCATAAACCTTGCCGTTTATTTTGGACAATTCGCTGATCGTGCCATTGCGGATCGTAAACAAAAACAAGCCTATCCGCTTAAAGTCACCGCTTCCGAAATCCGTGATATCCCAGCCCATCTGCTGCGTCACGATCTCCCGACATTCCGGCCCCTTGCGCTTCCATTCCGCAGGCGACCAAAATGCAAAAGGAGGAAGGTAAAAATTCATTTTTTGCATAAACCGCAAACTGTCTTTCATGATTTGGTTGATTTCCGAGCGTTTCATGTTACGTCCTTACCTATGCTTCGTTAATTTCACCCGCATAATATCTTCCACCGCAATCTGTCCGCCATAGAAGTCATTGACCCATCATATCGGCTTGGCTGACGTCCGGATCATTTCGATTGTCTGGTTGGGACAACGCTGGAGGCACATGCCGCAGGCGACGCACTTGTCTTCATCCAGTTTCACCCGCCCGGTGTCGGCCATGGTATAAGCAAACATCTTGCAGATATTGAGACAGATCAGGCAACCGGGGCCACAGCCGCAGGCCAGGCAACGGGATGCTTCTTTAACCGCCTGTTCCTGCGACAACACCGGCGCATATTCATCAAACGTGGCCACTCGCTTGAGCGGCGCCAGCTTCGTCAGCTTGGGCCGATATGCGCGTGGTTCCTTGCCGTGACGGACCAGCACCGCGTCCTTGTCCACCTTCGCCCCCGGCGGATCATAATCCAGCAACGCTTTTTTACCCGAGAGATAATGGTCCATTGACACCGCTGCGCGCTTGCCCTGGGCGATGGCGGAAATCACGTTTTTCGGACCGAGCACGCAGTCACCGCCGGCATACACGCCCTTCACCGACGTGGCGCCGGTCTGCTCATTCACAACAATCGTGCCGTGATCATTCAGCCGCAATTCCGGCGCCACCACGCCCTGGCCAACGGCGGAAATCACGGCGCCAACCTGCAGGATGAACTCGGTGCCCGGGACTTCCATCGGGCTCCGGCGGCCCGAGGCGTCTTTCCGGCTCGACAACACGTAATTCAACATCCGAATGCCGGTTACTTTGCCGTTGCGGGTCAAGATCATCCGCGGCGAGACGAGATACATGATCTTCACACCTTCCTCTTCCGCTTCCCAGACTTCCTCCGGTGTGGCGGGCATTTCGTCTTTTGTCCGGCGATACAGGACATACACGTCCTTGACGCCCAGCCGGCGCGCCGTACGCGCCGAATCAATGGCGGTGAATCCACCGCCGATGACCGCCACGCTCTTGCCCAACGCAACTGATTTTCCTTCGCGGACGCGGCGCAAGAAGTCGATCGCGGAATAATTCCCGGCGGCGCCTTCGCCGGTGATGTTCAGGCGCCAGCCCGTTTGAGCGCCGACGCCGAAAAAGATCGCTTTGAACCCGTGTTTGGCGAGGAACGTCAATGTCATGTCACGCCCCAGCGCCTGGCCGCATCGAATCGTCACCCCCAGGGTCTTCAATGTGGCCAGTTCCTTATCGATATCCTTATCGTTCAGCCGGAACGCCGGAATACCATAGCGGAGCATGCCGCCCGCCTTGCGCGACGCTTCAAACATTGTCACGCGGTAACCGACGCGCGCGAGATCATAGGCGCAGGCAATCCCGGCGGGACCTGAACCGACAACGGCTACTTTGGCGGTTTTCCGGGCGCCGCGCTTGTTGAGAATCCCCGGCTTCCAGCCGTTGCGTGCTGCCATATTGAGGACAAAGTGCTTGATGTCGCGGATCATGAGGGGCTCGTCTTTCGCGCTCCGGGTGCATTCCTTCTCGCAGGCGTGATCGCACACCTTGCCGCAAACCGATTGCAAGGGCGATTTGCTCATGATCAACTGGTAGGCCAGCTCGAAGTCCCCTTCCGCCACGGCGCGCACATACCCCTGCGCCGGCACGGAATTCGGGCACGCGGCCACGCAGGGCGCCTGCGGACGGGTATCCTGCAGGCGGGCATGGCCGGCATACAATGTCAGCTTAGGGGCCGCCGTGATGGCCGGCACCAGGATGTCACGCACGGCGCGCAAGGATTTTAATTCCTTTTCCTTCAGGTATTGTTTGACACCCTTGATAAACGCAGGGAAATAGCCGAACCCGTGCACGATTGTCGCGGTGCACATGCCGATGAGGTCGGCGCCCACCATGGCCATCTCGACGGCATCCTGCCAGGTGGTCACGCCGCCCACGCCGGTGATGATCTTGTCGGGGCCGTTCATCTTGCGCATTTCATACACGTCGCGCAGGCCAAGCGGTTTCAGCCACGGGCCGTTAAAACAGGCCATGCCGATTTCCTTTTGCAGGTAATACTGGGAGTGCGTGGGATTATCCAGGTTGATGGGAGGAATGCCCAGACGGTTCGCGGCGCCGCCGACACCATCTGCCCCCGCGTCGCAGGCGGCCTTGGAAACCTTGGCGATTTGTCCGCCTTCCGGCGTCAGCTTGACGAATAAGGGAATTCTGATCGCCGCGCGCACCGCGCGCACCACCTGCTCGGCCACCGAGAGGTTTTTGCCCATGGACGCGCCCGTCTTGGGCCCGCCCGCGTCTTTGCCGGATAATTCCACGTTGAACGACATGTTCGGACAGCACATGTTCAGTTCGACGATATCGACACCGGCATTTTCGCACTTCCGGGCCATCGTTGCCCAGCCTTCTGGTCCCTTGTCACCCGCGTAGGTAATATTGGCAAAGAGCACAAGTTCCGGCGTTTGTTTCTTGCCCTGTTCGATCAGCTTGAGCAGTTCATCCAGCAGCAGGCGCTTTTCCGCCGTGAACACGAGGAAATTCTGGTCCGGGTAGTATCCGTAACGCGGCGAGCGATTAATGTATGGCAGGGGGTACACCGTCAATTTCAGGCTCGCACCGCCAAAGCCGTTGTCGCGAATGGCCTTGAGTTGTTCAATCGTCATGGTTGTCGGGCCGGATGAAACATAAAAAGGATTTCGGAACCTGACGCCCGCGAGCGTTACCGGCATGTTAACGTCGTTTGTTGTCTGCATGGATGATCAACTCCTGGGTGGGGTGACTTCTTGTTTCACGGTCGGGGCAGTATGCTTCATACGCGTGGGATTGTCAAGTTGGAGGGGCCGTTCGCCAGAACGGCATCCGACGGCAGCCGGATTGCGATTCTCACGAACCGCCGCTACATCCCCGCAATAATTGTCCGGTTGCTTTTTTACTTTAATTCCGCTGGATAAACCATTATATTTCCGACCACATTTCGTATTACACCAGCACGCAACGATTTTTTTCCTGAAACGAGGCGTTATGAAACAACTGCTCAATACCCAGGCCGACCCAAACATTATTACCGATATTACGCTCGGAAAAGATGCGGCTGTTGACCTGCTCTACGGCTGTTTCCGCATTAATAATCCCAGGGGCGATGCGTTTGCGACCCAGCGGGATGTCGAAATCGTCGCCCGCAGTGGAAATAAAATCCGGATCAACGTCCCGGAAACCATGAAGATAGATTTGCCGGCAGACACCAAGCTGGCCAACACGCAAATGTTCCGCCTAGAAAATATCGGCAAATACCGGGATACCATGTATCTCCTGACGCTCCGTGCCGGCTGGAACCAGGTCGAGCGGGATATCAACCGCATGATCGACCTGGATCCGGAAGGGACCTTCGTTGGCAAGTTGTATGGAAAGGAGTTTGATATTCTGCTGGCAACAGCTTCGGTTTTGCCGCTGGGCCGGAACAACAGCTGGATCGGCATGATCCTTGTTCATCCGGAGGTGCGGCGCCAGGGCATTGCCAATGCCATGATGCAGGCCTGCGTGAAATACGCCATCGATTCGGGCAAAATCATCAACGGGCTGGACGCCACCCCCATGGGCAACACCGTCTATGGTGCCGTGGGGTATGTGAATTCATATCGGATCTGGCGCTCGGTCTTCCAACCCGGCGAATTTGCGGAACAGACCTACGACACCCATCACGTCACCGCCATCAAAGACAACGACCTGAGCGATGTCATCCGCTATGACGCTGACGCCTTCCTGGAACGCAATGCCATCCTGCGCGGACTGTTCACGGATAGTCAGGACGGATGTTTTGTTTACCGAAATGACCACGGTGCTGTGCAGGGGTATTGTTTTACGCGGCCCGGACGCCTGCGCCCATTCGTCGGCCCCTTTGTCGCGGATACGGAGGCCATCGCCCGCGCTCTGTTGATCGCCGCCAGTCGTCATTTGCATGCGGGAAATCCCGGCGGAACTGCGTTGATAGATACGCCGGAAAGCAAATTCTCGGACCCCGGCATTTATGTCGAACGCGTATTTGAGCAGAAAAAAAAGCCTTCCGGTCACCGGCTGAGCACCACCCTGACGCCGGTCCGCGATTTCACGCGCATGTATCAACTGGTCCGGGATACGGACGTTGATAAGCTGGTTGAGCAACTTGTTACGGCCGAGGGCTTGGACAAGCAATCTCCGCGGGTCCATGAATTTCGGGAAACCATGGCAAAATCGGTTAATAATTATACCATTACCCGAGGCTTCATGGAACTGGAACGCCAGGAATTGCAGAAAAAATTCTGGGGCATTACTGGTCCGGAAAAAGGCTAATCCGAATTTTGCGGTAAGGCGGTTCAATCTTTTTCTTCGCTCCGGCTTTTCAACTCGATGGATACCGGACCGTCATTGACGATTTCAACGAGCATCATCGCCTGGAACCGGCCGGTGGCCACCCGTTCCGGCCCCAGAATGTGGCGCAGGCAGTCTACATAATATTCATAAAGGCGGTTAGCCTCCTCTGCCGGCGCCGCCAGAATGAAACTGGGCCGGTTGCCCTTGCGGGTATCCGCATGCAGGGTAAACTGCGAAACGACCAGGACGCTCCCCTCGACTTCAATGATGGAGCGGTTCATGCGTTCCTGCTCGTCCGGGAATATCCGGAGGGCGGCGGTCTTATCCGCAAGGTATTGGGCGTCGGCTTCCGTATCACCCTTCTTCACCCCCAGCAGGACCACGTACCCCCGTCCGATTTCGCTGATCACGCCCTCATTGACAGACACTTTTCCACGCCGAACCCGTTGAATCCATGCTTTCATATAGCCCGTTCCTTTCCCACGGTAATGTCTCAGTCATAGGGGCACGGTTCACCGTGGCCGGTTCGCCCTACCTTTCCCGTTAGATGCAATCGGTGCGGCGAGGCGTCTCTACCGAGCCGTCTGTGTGTGATTTACAATGACCCTCAAGACAGATTAATTAACTTCCCGCGCAAATTTAGTCTTGCCTGCCAGCTTCAAAACGCTTATACAAACTCTTTTTCAACCGTATGATTGGCGCTGTGGCAAAGCATACTAAAAGGAACGGGATTTATGAAAGAGAAAATCAAGATTGGAATCGTGGGCTCGAAATTCGCCGCCGATTTTCATGCCTTCAGTTACGCGCGCACATCAGGCGTCGAAATCGCTGCCGTAGCCGCCATCGACAACCTGGAGCCGTTCGCGAAGAAATGGAATATTCCCAAAACCTACGCCGACTACAAGGAGATGCTGGCCCGGGAAGACCTGGACCTGGTGTCCGTCTGCGCGCCCAACTTTCTGCATCACGATATCGCGGTCGCCGCCGCCCGCGCCGGTAAGCACGTGTTTTGCGAAAAACCGCTGGCTACCACGACAGCCGATGCCCGCGACATAATCGCGACGTGCCGGACGGCAGGCGTGAAACTGTTTTACGGCGAAGACTGGTGCTTTGCTCCGCCGCTAAAACGCATGATCGAGGTGATCGGCGAAGGCGGCGTCGGCAAGGTCCTGTATGTCAAAGCCAAGGAATGCCACAATGGTACCCATAGCCCCTTCGCCAAAAAGAAGGAGACCTGCGGCGGCGGGTGCCTGATTCACCTTGCCATTCATCCCATCGGCTGGGTGCTGCATCTGCTGGGGCAGTCCGGCAACAACAAGGTGGTCGAGGTCTTCGGGAAATGCAATGGGGGACTGCGTGATAATTACGTGCACCAGGAAAACGGGGGGGAAGATTTTGCGCTGGGTGTCATGAAGTTCGCCAACGGCGAACATGCGCTGATCGAAGGCAATTATATCACCGTCGGCGGCATGGACGACAAGGTCGAGGTGTACGGCACCGAAGGCAACATCAAGGCGGACCTGACCTTCGGTTCCTGCTTGAATGTGTATAGCCGTCCCGGCTATAAATATGTCATTGAAAAGACGGACAATACCCTGGGCTGGACCAAGCCGGCCGTTGACGAATTTCTGAACCTGGGGTACGTGGACGAACTGGCTTACGCCGTGGACTGCGTGCGACGTAACGAGGAGCCCATGTACGGCTGCAGTGGGGCACTGGGCCTGGCCTGCATCGAAATCATCAGCGCCATGTATCAGTCGCATGAAACCGGCGCGGTGGTGCGTGGGAAATGGGGATAGGGTGCGGCCAATAATGGGTGATGGTTAATGGTTGATGGTTGATGTAGAACAGGATTGCGGCCCCGCCTGCAGCGCTATGCGCAGCATTGCGGGTAGGTTGCATATTGCCTGCCCTGCCTGCCCGCCGACTTGTCGCGCCGACGCGTCCGCCGAAGCTCCTTGAGCGAAGGGGGAAGCGGCTTCGCGTAGAGGGAAGCCTTGGCGAAGGTGGGCGCAAGCGAAGCGCGTCGAAGGGCGGATTGTTCTAAGCGCTTTACATGGCGTAGTGAGGAATCTCAAGGGAAGAGATAATGATCGCCGATTTCTGACCGGCAAGCATGTAACTGCGGATGGAATTCCGTATACCGCCGGAATGAGGTGCCGGGTATGAACACACTGCGGGTGACAGCGGATTACTACCAGCAATTCGACGTGGACTTCGATCGGGATGTGTCGGCAGAGGGGTATGGAGGATGGAACCGGTGTGCCGAGTTTATCCCGCGGGCGGATGAAATCTGCCGGACCGTTCTTCCACCATTGCGGGCGGCGGTCCGCAAGGCGGGCCTGACGCTGATTCACGTGGTTTCGTCCAAGAGCTACTGTCAGCACTATCCCGGTTATCAGCGCGCGGTGGCCCTGGCCGGCCCGGAGCCCGTGCCCCCCGAACCGATTCCTTCCGATCCGATCGTTGACTCGTTGTGGAAGTTTTAAGAAAGACAATTCCTTCGCCGATTGGGCAGCTGGATGCGATGACTGTTGCGCCAAATGGAAAAGCGTATGGCATCACCGGAAACGCCGTGGCGGAAATAGACCCCTCTGACTGGACCGGGAAAAAGATCGCCAATGAGGGTGGGAAATTTCTGGCCGCGGATCGGGACAGCATCCTTTACTTTGCTCGGGGCCCATGCCTGTTCCAGTTGAGGTGAATTTGTGAATCAAACGCAAGCATAGACCTGAGCGACTGGCTGGGGTGCAGCTTTTTGGCGGATGCCGAGCCGGATGATAACAGGTTGACATGAGTTCCGACATGGATTCAACCGGGTGATAACCAGGAGAAGACCGATGAAGCAAGACTTGGGCAATGGTTTCGTTGATCACGGAGCAGCCAATCCGTTCAGCAACCATCGCGGCACCGTTGCCACAATCAACGGGAAGGGCCGCAACGTTGTGCTGGTCTGGCTGCACGACCACCGCGGCGGGTATGCCCTGCTGGTGATCGACGCGGAAACGGGAAAGAGCGACGAATTTCCGGTTCCGTTTCCGCCCGGTGGTGACTGCCCCTACGCCTCGATCCTTTCGAGCGGCAACAGGTTCTACACCCATTTCAACAGCCACTTCGTGGAGTTTGATCCCGCGGTACGGGCGTTCACCTTCCACCACAGTACCGCGCCGCAGATGGCTATGAGCATGACCGAGGACGATAACGGCCTCATCTGGTCAGTCACGTATCCGGATAGCGGTGTTGTATCGTTTAACCCCAAGAGCCGCGAGTTCAGGGACTACGGCCACGTGTACAAGCAGAACTGGATGCAATATCAGCGCTCCGTTGCCGCTGACGACACCGGCTGGATCTACTTTGGGGTGGGCAACACTGCCAGCCAGATTGTCGCTCTGGATCCCCAGAGCGGCCAGGCGCGGCCGCTGCTCATGGAGAATGAACGCCATCAAGGAAGCGCGTATGTCTATCGTGACGTGAACGGGAAGGTCTATGGTCTCCCGGTCGGCGGGACAGACGAGGGCTGGTATGAATTCCACCAGGGCGAGGCGAAGAAGATTGGAAAGATCGAACAAAAACGGGAGAAACCAGTTATTACGGGAAGTCAGGCATTGTTTCATAGCGATTTTCCCGACGGCAAAAAGCTTAAGGTTTGCGACACCGTGACCCGCACCCTCATTTTAGAGGATCCGAAGAATGAGGCGGTCAGGGAACTGCGCTTTGACTACACGAGCGAAGGCAATGGGGTGATGGGCTGCGCGGTCGCTCCGGACGGCACAATCTGCGGCGGCACGTTATTCCCCTTCCGCTTCTTCAGCTATAACCCGAAAACGTCTGGGTGGACGAACTGCGCAAGCTACGGGCAGTGGAACACCGTGGTCCGGCAAGGCGATCGTTTCTTTGTCGGCGGCTACCCGGGCGGCTTCCTGCTGGAATGGGATCCGTCACGCCCGTGGGTTCCGACCGAAAAGGGCAGGCCGGATTGCAATCCCCTTTTCCTCACGGATTGCACCCCGGTGATCAACCGTCCTCACAAACTCCTGGCGCACCCCGACGGGAAGACCATCGTTCTGGCGGGCACCCCCGACTATGGTTATACCGGTGGCGGCCTGCTGTTCTGGGACCGCCAGACTCGCACCAGGATGCTGATCGAGCATACGGCCATTTTGCCGGAGCATTCGACAATGAGTTTGGTGGCGCTCCCGGGCGGCAAGCTTCTGGGCGGCACGACAACCAGACCGGGGACCGGCGGCGAACAGAAAGCCAAGGAGGCGGAACTTTACATCATGGACATGACGACGAAAAAAATCGAGTGGCATGCGGCTATCTTCCCCAACGCACAGGAGTATACGGACATCTGCCTTGGCCCTGACGGGTTTCTTTATGGCCTGGCGGACTGTTCCGTATGGGTCTCAGCCCGGTTGACGTATGGGAAACGGTTTTTTGTCTTCGATCCGGCCCGGTTGGCGGTTCTCCACGAAGCAGACACGGAGGCTGAATTCGGGCTGGTCGGCTATCAGCAAGGCCCACGCAAACTGCTGGCCGGCCCCGACGGCAGGCTATACGTGTTGTTTAGTAAAGGCATTGCCCGGGTTGATCCGGCCACCTATCAGCTCGCGCTATTGGCCGAGTCACCCGTGCCTATCGGCGCCGGCGGAGATATTCAGGATGGGCACATCTATTTTGCCGGCACATCGCACCTTTACAGTTATAGCTTTGATTTTACACGTAGCTAACTATTAGTCGGTATTTTTGAGGAGCTCTTATGAATCAAACCCAAGCATGGACTGAGCGCTTGCGGGCTGTTATCCCGTGGGGCAGCAGCACCTGTTCCAAGGCGGCGAGTTATATGCCGGACGAGCCGGGCGTGATCGTGCGGGGCAAGGGATGCCGCGTATGGGATGCGGACGGCCGCGAGTTCATCGATTATCGGAATTCGCTGGGACCGGTAACGCTGGGTTACTGTTTTTCGGCGGTTGATAAGGCCATCCGCGAGCAACTGAAAAACGGAATCATCTTCGGTCATCCTCACCCGCTGGAGGGTGAAGTTGCCGAAATGATCTGCGATTGCATTCCCTGCGCAGAGCGGGCGCGTTTTCTGAAAACCGGCGGCGAAGCCATCGCCGCCTGCATTCGGCTGGCGCGCTTTCACACTGGTCGGGAGCATGTGGTCCAAATCGGCTACAACGGCTGGCTTAACAGCCTGGCCAGTGGCGGACGGATCCTGCCCGGCATGGCGGCGGCGGCGACCCCGCCCGGTGTCCCCGCCGCCTTGAGCGCCCTGCACCATGCCTATCAATGGAATGACGCTGAAGGATTGGATACCCTGTTCGCGAAATCCGGCGACACCATCGCGGCGGTCGTAGTTGCCGCCGACTATGTCAGCATGCCGTTGGGCAAGACGTTTTATCCTTTCCTGCGCGAGCTGACCCGCAAATATGGTACGGTGCTGATTTATGACGAAATCGTCACCGGGTTCCGTCTGGCAATCGGCGGTGTTCAGGAATATTTCGGTGTCGCGCCCGACTTGGCGGTGTTCGCCAAGGGGGTTGCCAACGGCATGCCGCTTTCCGTCTATTGTGGCCGAGCCGAGATCATGGACAAGCTGAAGACGGTGATCGTCTCCTCCACGTATGGCGGAGAATCCCTGTCCCTTGCGGCGGCGAAGGCGGCCATCACGACTTATCGGACCCGGAACGTGATCGGGCATATCTGGGCCAAAGCCGAAACGCTCTGGCGCGGGGTCAATGCCTTGTTTCAACAGCATGGCATATCGGCGGAACTTGTCGGCTATTGGCCATGTCCCCTAATAAATTTTGCCCCCGATGCGTCCCCAGACCTCTCCCAGCAATTCTTCCGAGCCGCCTATCGCCACGGCGTTTCCCTGTTTTCGGTTCCTTACGTCAACTTCAGCCACCAGGACACGGATATTGCCGAGACACTGGAACGGCTTGAAAAGGCAATCCGGGAATTATGATCGTTGATATTCATACGCACAGCGATTCATCGCTCGGCGTCCGAAGTCTGGCGCCGATCCGTGAACAGTGCCGACGTAACGGCGTGACGCTGGTCCTTCTGTGTTCGCTTGGCCGCTGGAGCCATTATCCCGGGACAAAGGAAGTTCGCGAGGCCAATGATGAAGCCTGTGCCTGTGCCGAGCAGTCGGAAGGCTTGGTCCGCTGGCTTGCCTATCTCAACCCGCAGAACGCCAATTGGCGCCAGGAACTGGACCGCTGTCTTACCCAGGGGGCAATCGGCATCAAACTCTGGGTTTCACTGAAGGATGAACACGGCCGTTTGGACAATATGGCAGCGGTCATTCCATACGCCGCTGAAAAGGGACTGCCGATTCTCATCCACACGTTCCACCGGACGGACAATAACCTCCCTGGCGAAATTACGTTGGATGAACTCGGTCTGCTGGCAAAACGTTTTCCTCGTGCCACGCTGATCGCCGCGCATGTCGGTGCGCACTGGCGCCTCAGTTTGAACATACTCCGCCGCTTTCCCCGCAACGCGCTCGTAGACATCAGCGGCTGTTTCCCGGAACAGGGCATGGTGGACGCCCTCGTGCGAGCAATGGGCGCCGAACGGATTCTTTTCGGCAGTGATCTCCTGGGACGCTGTCAAGCCTCGCAACTGGCCAAAGTGGTTTTCGCTCATGTTTCGCCCCGAGCTAAAAAAGCCATTCTCCGGCAAAACGCCGTACGGGTTTTCGGGTTGAAATCGATCCCGCCAACGCGCGCGATAAAGCCCCGGCTTCGGCTTCGCCTGCCGGATGCCCGAACCGATCATTTCTGCTTCTGCGGCGCCTGGCCGTTCTTTCCAACATCGGCCCGCACGCCGCAAGCGCTGAACCGGGTGTTGGAGAATGCGGGGATTGTCAAGGCCTACACCGGCGATCTTGGCAGTGTGTTTCGGCTGGATCTGAACAATGCCAACGGCGAGTTTGTCCGTGCCTGTCGCGGCGCCGACCGCATTGCGCCGCTGGCCGCATTGAACCCCAGTGCAATCGATTGGCGTCCGACTCTGGCGGCGCTTGATGCTTCATTCACCGGTGTCATCCTGTATCCGTATCTGCACAACTGGCGGCTGGACAATCCGGAGCATATTGAATTTTTCAAGGCATGTGCGGCGCAACGGATTCCGCTCTGGATCAATTGCGCGCTGGGTGATTATCGGTTCCGGCATTCCGGCTTGGCCTGTCGGCCGGTGATCAAAGATGAACTGACCGGTTTCGGACGGATTGCGCCGCACAATGCTTACGTTATCCAAGGCGCCACGGGCGATATGATCGCGGACTTCATGAAGCGCATGCCCGCAAGAAGTCGTTTCCGTTTCGAGTTTTCGCGACTCACGGATGTCTCCGGCGCTTTGGCGCAAGCTGTGCGCCAGTTCGGCCTGGCTCCGTTCGTGATGGGCAGCGAGTTCCCATTGCGTGACATTCGTGCGACCTGCTGGGTTGCGGATCGGGAGCGGCGGATCTTTTAATTTCAGATTGCATCGTCCGGCTGCCCCAACTATGATTCTCCGGTTGTGATCTCTTTCCGTTCGGAGCGGGATAAGTTCCGTTCAGGCGCAGAGTAAGTTGCCTTAGGTGCCAAATGAAGATTATTAATCATAAACAATTTCGTCCGGTCGACTTTCATAATCATGTGTCGGGAAAGAACGGCAAACTTGATCGTGAGAATGCAAAGTCCGTGAATGAGGCTGTTGCCGCCCTCGGAATTGACAAGGCCTGTGTTTCCTGTCCGCTGAATTCCGATTCGCCCACGCCCGATGAGTTTCATGCGAGCAACGACGTGGTTTTTGAGGCGATGACTTTTTCAAAGCGTTTCCTGGGGTTCTGTTTTGTCAATCCGGGTTACGCCCGCGAAAGCCTTGCCGAAATTGAGCGATGCGTCGTCCGCGGCGGAATGATCGGCGTTAAATTATATCACCAGTATTTCATCTGCGATCCCGCCTTACAACCGGTCATGGAATACGCCGCAGAACTTGGAATACCCGTCCTGATGCATGCCGGCAAGTTGACGGATTCTGGCGCTAAGTTCCAGCCGCGGCTCAGTAATGCGGGTCATTTTCTCAAAGCCACGGAAATGTTTCCTCAAACCATCCTGGTCCAGGGGCATATCGGCGGCGGGGGCGACTGGGAATGGAATTTGCGAACGCTGGAGGCATTGAGTAGGTCTTCAAAATATTATCTTGATACCAGCGGAAGCGTGATTGATGCCGGTATGATTCAAAAGACCGTGGCAATATTGGGAACAGAGCGCGTCCTCTTTGCAACCGACATGTCTTTCGAAGAGGGGGTCGGCAAGGTTCTTGACGCGGGGTTGTCTGAAAAACAGCTTCAAAAAATATTTTCAGATAATTATTACAAGATATTATCCGAACGGAGGGTATGATGCTTTTTGATATCAATACCGCAACGGGCCATTGGCCGTTCCGCCGGATTCCCAACCAGACCATTACCGAACTGAAACGGTTGTTGAAGAGCAAGGGAGTTACCGGTGCGGCGGTTGTCAATACGAACGGATTATTCTATCAGAATTGCCATGACGCCAATGTTGAGTTGGCGAAAGCCATTGATCCGCACCGCGATTATTTCGCCGGAGTCGCCGTGTTAAATCCTCTCTTTCCGGCCTGGGAGCGCGATTTGGAAAACTGCGCCGGCAAATTGGGTTTAAAGGCGCTGCGGCTTGTTCCCCAATACCATAATTACAGGCTGGATAGTCCTGGAGTTCTGGCGATCGTCAAAAAAGCCGCGATTCTTAAACTGCCTGTTTTTATTCCCCATCGGGTTGTGGATGTTCGGGGGCGTCATTGGATGGATACGGAACAAACCGTTAATCTTCATGAAGTCGGGGCTCTTTGCCATGCGGCGCCCGAGGCCAAGGTTGTTTTTACCGAGGCATCGGTTAATCCGGAAGAACTGGTTGACAAACGCGGACGCCGGCATTATCCGAATCTTTATTTTGAAATATCCCGCTGGCATTCCGTTATGGGGCAGCATGTCAAGCAGATGGTCAAAATGATCGGATATGATCACATTCTTTTTGGTTCTGGTGCGCCATTCAAGGAAATTACTCCGGCCCTCTTGAAACTTCAGCATGCTGCGCTAAACTCCAAAGCAATGAATGCCATTGCCTGTCAAAATGCCGTCCGTATTTTACGGCTTTCGTAAATCGATCAGAGGATGGGTCGCCGACTATAATCACAGGAAGGGTAGTTATGAAACTCGATGCCAACGCGAAGTTGATGGAATTATTTTCGCTGGAAGGAAAAATCGCCGCGATCACTGGCGCCGGCGGCGTGCTCTTTGGCGCCGTGGCTTGCGGACTGGCCGAACTGGGCGTGAAGATCGCCAGCCTGGATCTCCGCCTGGCCGAGGCTCAAAAAACCGCCGATGCTGTCAAGGCTCAAGGCGGCGACGCCCTCGGCGTCGAAATTGACGTCCTCAAGCCGGACAGTGTTGCCCAGGCCCGGGATGCTGTCCTTGCCCAATATGGTCGCGTGGACATTCTGATCAACGGCGCCGGCGGCAACCATCCCAAGGCGACCACCAACAAGGAAGCCGGCGTGTTTTTCCCCGACCTATCGGTGGACGGCATACGGTTCGCCTTCGACTTGAACATCATGGGCACCGTGATCCCCTCCATGATCTTCGGGAAAGTCATGATCCAACAGAAGGAAGGCATCATCATCAATACGTCCTCCATGAGCGCGGAGATGCCGCTATCACGCGTCATGGCCTACTCGGCGGCCAAGGCCGGCGTCAGCAATTTTACGAAATGGCTGGCGGCGGACATGGCCATGAACCATTCGCCGAACATCCGCGTCAACGAAATCCGGCCCGGGTTTTTCCCGACTCTCCAGAATGCCGAGTTGATCAACAAAACGCCCGGCATCCTGACCGCCACGCGCGGCTCCGATATTCTCGGGGGCACACCGATGAAGCGCTACGGCAAACCGGAGGAACTGGTCGGCGCCATCGTGTACCTGTGTTCGCCCTCGGCCAGCTTCACCACGGGCAGCAGTATAGCCATCGACGGCGGGTTCGGTTCGTTTTCGGGGGTCTAAAGGATTGAAAATAAAGCCATAGCCGGTATACCCGCCTGCAATCCGTCAGCCGACGGATAGCACTGCGGGCAGGAAACCGGCTCTACCCGTATGATGCCCAAGGTGGTAGGGCAGGCCCCGCCTTGCGGGGTAAACTTTACGCTCGCCACGCGTTTGTGGCGTGGCCTGCAATTTTCAAGGATGCATTTTTATGAGTTACCAGGTGATTATTGCCGACGATCGTTATCCGCATTACCAGGAGGAGACGGAAGTCCTGCAACCCATCGGGGCCGCCATCGTCAACATCAAGAGCCAGGCGCCGGTGGACCTGCTTAACGCCTGCCGCCAAGCGGACGGCATCATTGTCAATCTGGCTTCGATGACAGCGGACATCATTCGCGAACTCGCCAAATGCAGGATCATCTCCCGCTACGGCGTGGGCTATGACAATGTGGATGTCAAGGCGGCTACGGCCCGCGGCATCTGGGTGGCCAATGTGCCGGATTATTGCGGTGAAGATGTCTCGGACCAGGCGCTGGCCCTGCTGATGAGCTGTGTGCGCAAGGTCGCCCTGCGGGATCGCCAGGTTCGCGCCGGAGTATGGAACATCCAGAGCGCAGGCCCGCAGTGGCGCCTGAAAGGTAAAACCTTCGTCCTGTTCGGGTACGGCCAGATTGCCCGGATCTTGCACCGCAAGCTGGCGGGATTCCAATTGGGACGCGTCCTCGTCGTGGATCCGTTCGTGGATGCCGAAGTCATCCGGGCCGCCGGCGCCGAGAAAGCGGATTGGGACACCGCCCTCCACGAAGGCGATTTCTTTTCCATCCACATGCCGCTGAATGACCAAACCCGGGGTTTGTTCAACGAAGCAATCTTCCGGAAAATGAAATGCACCGCCATTGTAATCAACACGTCACGCGGCGGCCTCATCGATGAACGTTCGCTGGCCAAGGCTCTTGCCGAAGGCTGGATCAACAGCGCCGGGCTCGATGTATTCGAAAAGGAACCGATCAACGCCGATAATCCCCTGCTCACGCTGGATAATATCACCGTGTCCGGCCACACCGGCTGGTACACGGAGGAATCCCAGACGGAATTGAAACGGAAGGCGGCGGAAAACGTGCGCGATGTCCTGACCCGGGGCAAGCCGAAATATGCGGTGAATAAGATTTGAATTAGGCCCTGATAATGGATAACTGTAATCAGTTGAAAACCATCGAAAGGAGAAAACGTCGCCCATGAACGAAATCCTGCAACAGATCGCAAACCTGGGGATTGTCCCCGTGGTGAAAATCGACAACGCCAAGGATGCCGTTCCCCTTGCGCAAGCGCTGAAGGACGGCGGACTGCCCCTGGCCGAAATCACGTTCCGCACGGCCGCCGCCGAAGAATCGATCCGTCAAATCTGCGCCGCCTGTCCCGATATGCTGGTGGGCGCCGGGACGGTATTGACAACCGACCAGGCGGAACGCGCCATAAAGGCCGGTGCCCGGTTCATTGTCACCCCCGGCTTCAGCCCGGCCGTCGTCAAGTATTGTCATGAGCGGCAGATTCCCATCACCCCCGGCGTGGCGACCCCGACCGAAATCCAGATGGCGCTTGAACACGGGCTCGATGTAGTGAAATTTTTCCCGGCGGACGCTTTCGGCGGAATCAAAACATTGAAGGCCATGAGCGCTCCGTTCGGGGCGGTGCAGTTCATTCCCACCGGCGGCATCAGTGCGGCTAATCTTGCCGAATACATCCTTTTCCCCAAGGTGCTCGCCTGCGGGGGGAGTTGGATGGTCAAGGACGAACTGATCAAGGCGGGTAAATTCGACGAAATCACCCGTCTGACGCAAGAGGCCATCAACGTAATGCTTGGGTTTGACTTGGGCCACATCGGGGTGAACACCGCCGATGCTGATGCTTCCCTGGGCTTAACCCGGCAATTGTCCTCAATGTTCAACCTGGCGCTGAAGGAAGGCAACAGCTCCAACTTTGCCGGAAAAGTCCTGGAAATCAATAAGAGCCAGGGTTTGGGCGCCCACGGACATATCGCGATTGCCACCAACAGCATCGCGCGCGCCATAGCCTGGCTGACGCGTAAAGGGGTGGCCGTGGATATGAATTCGGCCAAGAAAGATGCCGGCGGATCCATCGTGGCCGTGTATTTAAAGGATGAATTCGGCGGATTCGCCGTGCATTTGCTGCAGAAGAAATGAATTTTTTGCCGGGCAAATAATTCATAGCGTCCCGCAGCGGGGCGACGGCAATAGATAAGATTTGTTGGCATTTTACGATTTGCTGAACACTGAACACCTAAGCAGGAGGTTTGTTATGAAACAGCGCGTCGTTACCTTCGGAGAAATCATGTTGCGTCTGAAATCGCCCGGCTTCGAACGTCTGTTTCAATCGCCGATGCTGGAAGCCACCTTTGGTGGCGGAGAAGCCAATGTGGCCGTGTCCCTTGCCAATTTCGGAGTGAATGCGGCGTTTGTTACGGTGCTCCCGAAAAACGAAATTGGCGACGCGTGCTGGGTCGAACTGCGCCGGTTCGGGGTGGACACTTCGCTGATTGCCAGGGGATCCGGCCGCATGGGCATTTATTATGTGGAAAGCGGGGCCAACCAGCGGGGGTCGAAAGTCGTATATGACCGCGCCCACTCCTCCATCGCCCTGGCCAAACCCGGCTCCCTGGACTGGAAGACTATTTTCGACGGCGCCACCTGGTTCCATATCACCGGAATCACACCTGCCATCAGCCAATCAGCCGCCGACCTGTCGCTGGAAGCCGTCCAAACCGCGCGCAAGGCCGGCCTGACCGTTTCCTGTGACTTCAATTACCGCGGCAAACTGTGGAAATACGGCAAGCCGGCGCCGGAAGTCATGGGAGAATTGGTGAAGCACGTGGACATCGGGATCGCCAACGAGGAAGACTGCCAGAAATCCCTGGGCATTAAAGTGGCCGTGGACGTGAGCAAGGGAGAGCTGGACTCGTCCCAATATAAAGCGCTGGCGGAAAAAGTCCTTCAGTCGTTTCCCAACTTGAAGATGATCGCCGTGACCCTGCGCGAAAGCCACGGCGCCGATCACAACGGCTGGTCGGCCTGTCTGCATGATCGCAATCAATTCCTACTCAGCCGCAAGTATGACATCACTGATATTGTCGATCGGGTCGGCGGCGGCGATGCCTTCGCCGCGGGACTTATCTTTGGCCTGATCGCCGGGCGTAAACCAGAGGATGCCTTGAATTTTGCCGTCGCCGCCAGTTGTCTGAAACATTCCATTCCCGGCGATTTCAATCGGGTCACCGTGGACGAAGCGGATAAACTGTGCGGGGGAGACGCCTCCGGCCGGGTTCAGCGGTAGGAGACTGTCGGACGTCGGTTTCGCCGAGTCTTCCATCCTCCTGATTGAATTTCGGATTCCCTGACTTTACCATGCGCCGTGTATGAAAAATAATGGTAATGGGTCAGTTATTTTTGGGAGGACTGGTTGGATATATGCTGATTTTCCGGTTGTAGGGGTCGTTCGATAGAACGGTCCGTCAGCTGACGGATTGCGGTTCTTCCCGCTAGGAGCGGGACAAGTACGAAATGGCTACACCCCCAATAAATAACCCATTACAAATAACAGGTGATTCCATGATGCAATTCCATCGCGGTCAAGTTAGTATCCTTTTTCTTGCAGGTCTGACCATTGCGCTCTGCCAGGCTCCCGCTCCTCTTCTCGCCGCCAAACTGGAAACACGCAGTGCCAACCCATACCTGGGTGCCATTGTCATCGATGCGGACACCGGCCAGATACTGTTCGAGGATAAATCAGACGCCAAGGGCTACCCGGCCAGCGTCCTGAAACTGATGGACCTCCTGATCATCCTGGAAAAAGTGCAGGAAGGAAAACTGACCTTACAGGACAAAGTCACCGTGACCGCCGAAGCCTCGAAAATCGGCGGGTCGCAAGTGTACCTCAAGGAAAACGAGGTGTTCACGGTGGATGAAATGCTCTATGCCCTGATGGTGCAGTCGGCCAACGACGCCGCCACGGCGCTGGCCATCCATGTGGCGGGGAGCAAGGAAGGATTTGTGGCGCTGATGAACGAACGCGCCAAGGCGCTCGGCATGAAATCCACGGCGTTCCATTCCATCCATGGCCTGCCTCCGGGCAAGGATCAACAGGTGGACATTACCACGGCTCGCGATCTGACCCGCCTATGCCGGGAAGTTCTGAAACACCCGGACACGATCCGTTACACCTCCACGCGGGAACGCGGTTTCCGCGACAACAAGTTCATCCTGCGCACGCATAACCGCCTGATGGCCAATTTCGAAGGCTGTGACGGATTGAAGACGGGTTTTTTCGATGAAGCGGGCTTTTCCATGGCCGTCACGGCGAAACGGGACGACACCCGCCTGATTGCCATTGTGCTGGGAAGCATGGACCGGAAAACCCGGGATCGCAAAGCGGCGGAATTGCTTTCCAGTGGATTCCTCAAAGCCCCGAAAAAAGAAACCGTCACGCTGGCGACCAATGTCCCGCCGGCGACCAGGAATGCCGCGCCGGTTCCCAGTGAAAAACATGGCTGGTGGCGTTTTTTGACTGGAAAATGATCTGTATGGCTTGGTGTGAGATTTTTCGCTTTCTGAATTGAATTAGGTCCCAGGCAGCTATTTTATATGCGAGGCGACATTAACGTCACTCGGACCACTCGACCGTCTCCGTTATAATCGCCGAATACCCTAACACCGCCCGGTGCCGCAAGCTCGCCCGGCGCCGGCGTTGGTATGGGCTGGGCTCCGTGTTAATCGGGGGCTTCCAGGTAAATATTTTATGGCGTGCGCGGGATGCTTCACTGGAACATCACCTTGACCATGGAGAAATCATCGTCCAGGACCTTGCTGCCGCGCATTTCCTGAACAACCTGATAGAGTTTTTCGATTTCCGAGGATGACTCCACCGGAGGATGCAGCAGGAACTGCTTCAATCCTTCCATATCCCACATGGCGCCGTCCAGTTGTTTGATTTCGTAAACGCCGTCCGAGAGGATATACATTTTTGCCGGACGCAGGATTTCCACCGAAGCGCCTTGATACTTGCTTTCCGCCATGCCTCCGATGACCATGTTGGGCATCATCAGTTCCGCGATCTGACCGGAGGACGAAAACACAAGCGCCGGCGGATGGCCTGCGCTGGAATAGCGGAGCTGTCCCGATGATTTATTGAACACTCCGTACCAGATGGTGAAATAGAGGTTGTTATGCTGTTCCATCTGGAACATCTCATTCAGCGCGGCCAATACCTGCTCCGGCACGCGGAAGTCTGTATTGGGCAGAGTCTGGGAGCGGAGGACATTGAGCGCCGACACCGACAGCAACGCCGGTCCGACGCCATGATCGCATACGTCCAGGAGATACATGGCGAAATGATCCCGGTCCACCCAGTGATAACCGAAGGAGTCTCCGCCTAATTGCGTGGACGGCACATATTTCCATTCCGTGCGGATCGCCCCCTCGCTAATTGGCGCCGGCAGGAGCGACACCACGTAATCCGCCGCCTGCTCCAGTTGCAACGCGAGGATCTGCTGGCTTTTGAGCAGGGCGTCATAGGCCTCGTTTCTCTGGAGCAGGGTGATATAGGCCTGGGAATGATAGCGGATGCGTGCCACCAATTCGATGCGGTCCGGCAGTTTCACCAGGTAATCGTTGGCGCCGGCGGAAAAACTTTCAGCCTTGGTTACCGCTTCCTCCTTGCTCGACAGGACAATCAGCGGCACATCCTTCAACTTGGGATGGGCTCGAAAAAATCGAACCAGCGTCAGGCCGTCGATATCCGGCATCACCAGGTCCTGTAGAATGATCGTCGGCGAGATTTCCGCGGCCAGGGTAATTGCCTTGGCGGGCTCCTGGCAATAGTGAAAGACGATATCTTTTTCAGGCGCCAGCATTCGGCGGACCGCATCCCCGACAATCGGCTGGTCATCCACCAGCAGAACGGTGATCGTATACTTGGTCAGGGCGGATGGCGCGGTAGTTGCATCAGGTGTTGACATGGATTTTTCCTTTTTGGATGTGATTAAGTATGGCGGCGGCAATGCGCTGAATCGGCAACACGTCCACAACCGCGTTGATTTCCACCGCCGCCCGCGGCATACCGTAGATCACGGAGGTGGCTTGATCCTGGGCGATGGTGTGCCACCCGTCGCGGCGCAGGGCCAGCAGACCACGGGCTCCATCCTTTCCCATACCGGTCAACAGCGCCGCAACGCCTCTCCGGGGCCAGTGAGTACTGAGGCTTTGAAACAAGGCATCCACCGACGGGCGATAGGGATAGTCCACCGGATCGGGCGTGTAATGAAGAGCCATATCCGGACCCACAATCAAATGATCGTTGGTGCCGGCCACAAAGACGGTATCCGCCTTCAAGGTCATACCCTCCTTTGCCAGGATCACGCTCAACGGTGTTTGATTACCCAGCCATTCCACCAGACCCTGGGAAAACTGGACATCAACGTGCTGAACCACAACAACGGGCGCCCCGAGCCGTGCCGGCAATCCGGAAAGAATCTCAGCCAACGCCTTGGGCCCGCCGGTTGAGGACCCCAAAGCTACCACGGGGGATAACGACACCAGCGACCGTTCGCGCTCCGCCAGGCTCATCTTAAAGACAGGGTCCACCATGCCGATCAGATTGGCAATAGCCTTTATTTTTTTCAGCAGTTCGGTGTCGCCTTCAAGGCGGCCCGTCGCGTTGAACGCCGGGGTGCAGACGGCATCCAGGGCGCCAAAACCCATCGCCTCAAAAACCTTGGCGGCATTGCCGGCGACGGTCGCCGTCACCACCAGGATGGCGCAGGGGGTGGATTTCATGATGATCCGCGTAGCCTCAACACCGTCCATAACCGGCATAATCAAGTCCATCAGGATCAAGTCGGGAACGTCCCGGGCACATTGGGTGACCGCCTCAGCCCCGTCATGGGCGACCCAGGCGATCGCATAGTCTGGAATGGAATTGACAACCCGGCGCAGGGCTTCCACGGCAAGATTGAGATCGTTGACAATTGCAATCCGCATAATACTGTTCACCACTAAGCTATAGCCATTGGATTCTCAACCGTCCTTGCGCTTAAGCATATATTGGACTTTGGCATGATTCACCTCCGTCATGTGCAAGGGGCGCTCCGTGGCCGTGACAATGGCGCGCGTCCCATTCTCGATACGGAAAATCCGCCGCCGGCGCATGGGAATGAGCATCTGCCCCTTGGTCGTGAACCGGATCGAATCCAATGTTATCTTGCATGTCATGATGCCCAACGAATAGCGTTTTATCCCAAGTGCTGCGAGTATACCGCGCTGGCGTGGGGAGCCAAGCGATTTTCGAGCAGCATTTGGGATAAAACGTTGTTGGACGGAACCACTTCGCGGATTGAAACGCGGAGCGGTTCCGTTCAACATTCTTATATTCAATTGTTAGGGCGAATCGTCCCGATGAGCCGTCCGTTTTCTTGCCATTATTTAAAAGAAGTTTTGCAAGAATCTCCCCTGAATGTTTGAAAAATCCTCCGCCATCCTCCTGCCAGCATCCGCTTCAAACTGCTAAATTAGTATATTGACAATTCCGGACATCAGGCTTATGTTGTACAACAAGTATAACAAGTCATGTATGTCAGCATGGCTATTGCAACCGGAAGGAAACAGGTTTTTCAGATGCAAAACAGTTTAAAATCCATCAGATATTCCTATTCCATCGTGGAAGATAACCTTGAAAGCCGGATCAGAAATGGCCTTCTGCCTGTTGACGTCCGTATACCATCCGAAAACGAATTAAGCAGAAAATACAAAATCAGCCGGATGTCGGCACGCCAGGCGATCACAAACCTTGTTGCCCGCAACCTGCTGTATCGCATTGCCGGAAAGGGAACATTTGTCGCCGATTGGAAGGATAGTACGCAAAGCTCGATTATCGGGCTTGTCCTGAATAACGTCGCCAATCCTTTTTTTGCCCAATTGACAAAGACCATCCAGAAAAAAGCGGCAGAATCGGGATATGACGTGATTTGTTATGCCAACAACCATCTTCTTGAGGAATCCCGGGCGATAGACATGCTTATTAACAGGGGAATTGCGGGGGTGGTGTTGGTTCCTTCGCAGGACAGCGGAGAAGAGAATCTGGTAGGCAAATTGGATAATAAAAAGATTCCGTTTGTTTATTTAAACCGGATTCTGAAAAAACCGGAAGCGGACTTTGTAATATCAAACAATGCGGATGGAGCGAAGCAGGCCATGGAATATCTTTTCTCCCTGGGACACACACGAATCGGCTTTGTGGCCGCATTTCCTTATACGAGCGCCGTATCGGAGAGAATAGATGGCTACAATTCTTTCATGAAAAAGCGCAATCTTTCCGAACGCCCTGCCGTTCAAATCAGCAGTTGCCTGAACGACAAGGGGGGATATGACGCGGGCAACACCATTCTTTCTTCTCCCCGCCGACCCACCGCAATATTCTGCGCCAATGACATTACGGCAGTCGGAGTAATGAAAGCCGCGCGGGAATTGAGGATCAACGTTCCGGAAGAGCTGTCCATAGTCGGTTATGACGACATTGAGCTCGCTGGTCATCTCTCGCCGCCTTTAACCACGATTTCCCAGCAGTTGGAGCAAATGGCTGAATCTGCGATTGATATATTGATGACAAAAATAAGAGGGAAACATACCGGAGAAATAACGAAAATGGTATTGCATCCTAAACTTGTCGTTAGAGAAAGTTGTGGGATAATTCAAGAAAAAGAAAACAATGCCGGAGTTGATTTAGACAGAGAAGGAAGAAAGGTGGAACATGTCACAGATGCTTGATATAAGGGAGACTTGATACAATGGCGAATTTCGCAATTGGCTCGCTGCTGCCTGACATGCATGATTCGGGTGGGGAATTCCCCTGCGAGGAACTATACGACGTGGTTGTTTATGGCGGCACATCAGCCGGCGTTGTCGCGGCCGTGCAGACTGCCCGGACAGGCAAGCGCGTGGTGTTGATCGAATCAGGGCGTCATCTCGGCGGACTGAGTTCCGGCGGGCTTGGCGCCACCGACATAGGCAATAAGCAGGCTATCGGCGGAATGGCTCGGGAGTTTTATCACCGTATCTTCCGCTACTACCAGAAACCCGATGCGTGGAAATATGGAACGCGGGAAGAATACCTTGCTGCCGGTGCGCGTCGATGGGACGCCGAGCAGGCATGGTGGATGTTTGAACCCCACGCGGCGGAGCGGGTATTCAATGACATGCTTCGGGAGGCCAAGGTGCCCGTGGTTTACGGTGAGCGTCTGGACCTGATGAACGGCGTGCGCAAGCAGGGACTGCGAATTGCCGCCATCGTCATGGAATCCGGCCGGGTGTTTGGCGCGAGCATGTTTATCGATGCCACCTACGAGGGCGATTTGATGGCCAAAGCAGGGGTGTCCTATACGGTCGGACGCGAATCTAATGTCTGCTGCGGCGAGACGCTCAACGGCGTACAGCCTCACCGCGAGCATGAACGGTACGCCTGCCATCACCAATTCCTTAAACCCGTTGATCCGTATATCCGGTCGGGTGATCCGGCCGGAGGACTTCTGCCCGGCATCCACGACGGCGGGCCGGGCCGCGAAGGCGAAGGTGATCGCCGCATCCAGGCCTATTGCTTCCGCACCTGCCTTACCGACCAGACGGACAACATGGTTCCGGTCATGAAGCCCAAGAATTATAACCCGCTTCGCTATGAACTTCTGTTGCGTTATTTTGAGGCGGGGTTTGACCAGCTTCCCGTCGATGCCATCGCCGCCCGGATGTCGGCGGGCTTGCCCAACCGCAAGACGGATAACAACAACATTCACGCCGTGTCAGTTGACAACACGGGCCTGAACCATGACTATCCGGACGGGGATTATGTCTTGCGTGAAGAGATCATCCGCGACCATGTGTGTTACCAGCAGGGGCTGTATTGGACATTGGCCAATCACCCTCGCGTGCCCGATAAAATCCGCAGCGACATGCGGCGATGGGGGCTGGCCAAGGACGAGTTTACCGACACTGACAACTGGCCCCACCAGCTCTACGTCCGCGAAGCTCGGCGCATGGTCGCCGATTACGTAATGACTGAAACCGATTGCCTGGGCCGTTGCACCGTGCCGGATTCAATCGGATTGGGGGCCTACGGTATGGATTCGCACAATACACAGCGGTATGTAGATGAGACGGGGCACGTGCGCAACGAAGGCAATGTCCAGACCGAGGGAAATTTCGAATTCGTTCCTTATCCGATCAGTTACCGTTCAATCGTCCCAAAGGCCACCCAGTGTTCCAATCTGCTGGTGCCCGTCTGCCTTTCGGCGTCTCACATTGCCTACGGCTCGATCCGAATGGAACCGGTCTTCATGGTTCTTGGTCAGTCGGCCGCGTTGGCCGCAGTCGAGGCAATTGACGATGGATGTGAGGTGCAGGCGATAGCATATGCGCGCCTTCGTGCACGTTTGCTCCGCGAGAGGCAGGTGTTGGAGTCCGATGTAAGGATTTCCCCATGACCTCCATCGGTCAGGAGAGAACTTGACTTTCGTAAGCAGGAAAGGCGGAAATATAATGAATACACGAATAACATTTGGAATCGTCGGAACGGGCGGTATTTTTTACGGATGGGGAGGAGGTTCTGGTCATCTTCCTGCCTGTCCCTGGGTGGCGGATGAAGCGCGCCTGGCCGCCATTTGCGACCTGAGCGAAAAAAACCTTAAAAGAGCCGCAGAAGCCGTCAAAATAATTTACGCGGAAAAGGCCGCAGCCCAAAGAGTGATAGGAAATAATGAGCTCGCCGACTTGCTCGTAGCCGATGGCGAAAACCTTAAGCTATACACGAATCTTGATGAAATGCTGCGGTCGGAAAAGCTTGATTTCGTTGATGTAATTACTCCGTGCGAACACCATTCCACCGCCGTAAAGAAGGCCCTTGCCGCCGGCTGCCACGTGCTCTGCGAAAAACCGCTCGCCAGAACCTGGCTTGAATCGGAGGAAATCGTCAAAGATGTTACAACCGCCGGAAAAATTTTACTTTATGGCGAAAACCTTATTTACGCCGATCCTTACTATGACGTCAAAAAACTGATTCAAAAAGGCGAGCTTGGAGAGCTGGAGGCCATGTGGATACCATTCAGCGGCAGTGAGCCGGGCAACTACAGTTATCCGAGGGGCGGGGTGGGCGCATTGCTGGACAACGGAATTCATGCCATAACCCTTTCCTGGTTCCTGACCGGATTCGACTATGCCCCGAAAAGAGTTAAAGCTCTGTTTCCCGACGGGGTTTCGACCCGGATAAAACAAAGGTTTATCGACGGAGTTATCAAGGAATTGAACGTCGAGGATTATGCCGGGTTTGTGGTCGAATTCGAAAATCCGGCTTCAGGCCATTGGGTCAACGCCTATCTTGAGGCATCCTGGGCGTTTGACGATGCCGGAGTCTTCAAGGCGGTCGGAAGCAGGGGCGAAATTAAAATGGTAGACGGGAAAATTACGGTTACGGATCAGTTCGGGAATAATCATGTCAGAGATATTTATCATCCCAGCTTTCTCAATATGGGCCTACCGCCCGGATATGGGGGACACCCCCAGCAACTGAAGGCGATGGTACGGCTGGTGAAGGAAAACGCAACGCCGTTGTGCGACGTGAAGATAGGCTCCGAATCCCTCTCGATCGCTCAGGCTGTTTATTTGTCCGAGGCGAAAGGGAAAAAAGCGGTAACGTTGTCCGAGTTTAAGGAGTATGCAAAAACGTTCGAGAATAATCATGAAGGCTTACTGCGGGAACTTTTGAAAACGGGAATCAGAAGATGAAGGAAATGAGTGTGCCAGGTGAAACCGAGGTTAGCAAGCTGGCTGATCAAGTCTGGCAAAAGGTTTCAGCCCGGGCTGATCCAGCAGGGCGGAAACCACCGGGCCGCTACGGAAATCCGTGCGGAGGAGAAACAGGGAATACAAAGCAAACCTAAATTAGGAGATCATATTATGCCTTCTCACCAAAAATACATGGTTAATTATGAGGAAATAAAAGATTTGCCTCTTGTTTGCCGGGAGGATTTCGCGGGAAATTCCGCCCGAATCCTTATCGGCGCCGGGTCTATAAATGCTCCCGGCTGTATGTTCCGGGCGACTTTTCAACCAGGCGGATTTCATGCCACCCATCTTCACACGAAATGCGACGAATTCGTGTATATTCTTTCGGGTCATGGGCTGAAAGGCGTGAAAGACAAAGTGTACGAGTTGCGGGCCGGCTGTGCCTATTATCTGCCCAGGGGAGTTGCCCATTGGATGCTCAACACTCACCCGACCGAGTCGATTCAGGTGGTCGGGTTCTATCCGAATTCCTCTGATTTTGATGGAACCGGGTATGAATATCTGGGCCCGATTCCGGAAGGCGTGAAAAAAACGGAATAAGTCATGATGAAAAACAAGTCCAAAATAAAAGATGTTTACGAGCTTTCGATGGAGCCGAAATGGCGCCAGGATACCAAAAGGGCCTATACCACGATTTTGAGCATGGGTGACAGGGTAAAGACCATCAAGGAAGATGACGTGCTTGAGCTCCTGAACGGAGCGGTGGATATTCACGTTCACGCCGCGCCTGATCCGGAAATTGATGTCGGGTGGGATCAGCTGGAGATAACAAAAAAAGCGACCGACATTGGTATGGGCGCCGTGGTCTTCAAAGCGCATTCCATTCCAACCGCGGCCACCGTATTTTATGTGCAAAAGGCGGTTGAGCAGTATGCCCTGAATATCGGGAAAACACCCGCAAGGGCGTTTGGCGGCGTAACGCTCAACCATTATCAGGGCGGGTTGAATCCGGAGGCAGTGCAGATGTGCGCCGATTTGGGCGGCAAGGTCGTCTGGCTCCCAAGCCACAGTTCGGCCCATCATAAACGTGTAATGGGGGAATCCGGCGGTATTGAATTGTTGGATGCTAACGACAAGCCTGTCCCGGAACTCTGTGAGATTTTTAAGATTATCGCCGAAAACGATATGATTCTTGATCCGTGCCATGCCGGAACAAAGCAGAGGTTCGTGATTATTCGCGAAGCAAAAAAAATGGGAGTGAAGAAAATAGTCATAACCCACCCGAATTGGAATGTTACCAAAGCCACGCACGAACAGATGGCCGAAATGGGCGGAATGGGGGCGTATATCGGTCTCTTCATGTACGGCGCCGTGCCTAATTTCAACAACCCGAACTGCGAGCCGATGGAAATGTTTGAAATTATAAAAACGGTCGGTCCGGAACACATTGTTCTGGCCTCGGATTTGGGCACGGTGGTCAATATGCCGCCCTGGGAAGGGATGAAACTTTTCATGAGAATCCTGCTCGCCAACGGAGTTGATAAAAACGACATAAGAAAAATGTGCCGGGACAATTCATCCTCCCTGCTTGGATTGTAACGAAAGGAAGCGTAATTATTTGATCGAAAATATCCGGTGTTGAATTGCAATGGTACCAAACGATATATTTTCTCGCCTCAGCTCCCTCTCTGTATTATCCTTGCCTTTATTTGTGTCTTGGCGAAAAAACAGAGAAGGATAAGCGCTATGACAACCATTCATCCCACGGCCATCGTGCATCCCGGTGCGAATCTTGGGAACAACGTGCAGATTGGGCCTTATGCGGTGATCGAAGACAAAGTTTGCATTGGGGACGGCACGGTTATGGGGCCGCACGTTACTATTTGCCGCTTCACGACCCTTGGCGCGGCCTGTACCATTCATGCGAATGCCGTTCTTGGGGATTGGCCCCAGGATGTGGCGTTCAAGCCGGAGGAGGAAAGTTTCCTGCGGATCGGATCGCATTGTATGATCCGGGAAGGGGTGACCATGCATCGGGGAACCAAACCCGGAACCGCCACCGAAGTGGGGGACCACTGCTTCCTCATGGTGAACAGCCACCTGGGCCATAATGTCAAACTGGGCGCTTCCGTGATCATTGCCAATGGCGCCTTGCTGGGTGGATATGTGGACGTGGGGGATGGAGTGTTCATCAGCGGCAATTGCCTGGTTCACCAGTTCACCCGCATTGGCAAACTGGCCATCCTGGCCGGAGGAACCGCCATCAACAAGGATGTGCCGCCGTTCTGCAAAACTCAGGGTCTTAGTCCCAACACCGTCGCGGGATTGAATGTGATCGGATTGAAACGCGCCGGGATCGGGCTCGAGGATCGGCTGGCCATCAAACGGGCTTTTGCGATTCTTTACCGGTCCGGGTTGAACGTCTCCCAGGCCGTCGAACGGATGAAGCGGGAATATCCGTCCGGGTTGGCACAGGAATTCTGCGTGTTTATTGAAGCCTCCAAGCGCGGTATCTGCCGCTGCCGTGGCGTTTCCGAAAAGAATGCCGATGATGAATGAACCCCGCATTTCTCTGAGAAATGAGGGTTATTCTTCCGTCCACCGCAGGAACACGCTGCCCGCCAGGCCGCTCAAATCGGAATTGGACAAGTCCTGGAAATTGGAGCCGTTCACGATCCGGTAACTTCCCCCGATGCCAAGTTCCAGGCTGGAGGTCAGGTTGAGCATCACGTTGATTCCGGGATCGGCCACAAACAGATCGGCGCGATCCGAACTTCCCTGGAGGGGATTGACGTTAAGTTGGCCATAACCCAGAAAGCATTCCACCGAGCCGTGGACCAGGCTCGTATGAAACAGGGTCCAGTCCATGGATACCCCGGTGTCCCAGAAGTCAAAGGCCTTCAGGTTCTCGTACTGCTCGCCGGCATTCACGTTGTTGACCAGCGCGTAGCCGGCCAGGCCGAAATAGAGCGTATGCCCCAGTGCCGGGCCCAGTTGGAATCCCGGCATGGTGGCCCACTGCCCGCCGAACTGGGTCAGCTTGACTTCCGGCTTAACCCAGAAACTCCAGTCATCGTTATTAGCGATCAGAGCTTGCGTCGGCGCCGCCGAAACCGAAGCCGCCACCAGTATGATGCCTGCCAGCGTAAAAACAGATTTCATGATGTTTGCCTCCAAAGGTGAATAGAATCGTGCATTGAGCTATAGTTCTTTGATAGCATAATCCTCAATGAGGTTCCAGTTGAATATCAAATACAACAACGGATTAGAGTGACGGGAATGTACCGGAGGTTCGCCACGTTCGGGGGAGGATTATCCGACCGGCTCGATTCCGTTATCAGCGGCGATTTGTCGAAGCATCCGGAGCTTATCGCTGCTCAAGGGAATGCCGTGCACCCGGCAATCGGCCATGGCGGCGAATCCGCGTTCTCCCGGAAGCCGGATGGAGTCGCAACCGGGTCGAACGCGGGAACTTTTCACATGCTTGATAAAACGTTTCATTTCCTTGACATAATAGGCGGTTCCGGCGAACGCGGCGGGGTCAAGAACCATCAGCGCCAATGACTGGCGGGAGAGGGCGTGGGGGTTGTTGGCACTGCCGCCGGCCAGGACCGTGAGGGCTTCAATGAAAAGGGACAAGGCGTAGAACTTATGCCCTTCAATCTCTCCGCCGCCGAACATCAGCGTTCCGCCGTGAGATAATACTGCCGGGTTTGGGCTGGGCTTGCCTGAACCATCAAGAAAACGGGCGGGAGATGTTTTCTTTCCTGCTTTTTCCAGCGCATGGGCCGCCGCCATGGACATCGTAGCGGTCGAGAAATCGGCCAGCATCGGATGGGGATCAGCCGGGAACGCCACGGCCATGGGATTGGTGCTGAACCGCGGATCAATCCCTCCATAGGGGGCGCAGTCCTTGCAGGTATTGGTTTGAGCCCATGCTTCAGCCATAAAACCTGCCCGGGCGAGGGGGATGAGATAGATGCCCAGCGCGCCCACCCAAGTCGTGTTCCGCACGGCGACGAATCCGATTCCATGCTGCCGGGCCTTGCGGGCGGCCAGATCCACGGCCGTTTTCATGGTGATCCCGCCCAGACAATGGTTCCCGTCGAGCAAGGCCATAGCGCCATGGTTCTTGACAACCTTGGGTTTGGCCTGGGGATCGACGTCCTTGCCGAGAGCATCGTGGATGACCTTGAATTGGATCAGTCCGTGGGTGGATTGACGAAAGGCCTCTGTTTCCACGATCACTTGGGCCAGGTAACGAGCCGTGGATTTCGGCATCCCGCGTTTTGTCATGAACGCAACGCCAAAATGGATCAGGGCCTTCATCGAAATACATTTCATAAGTTCCCCTTGGAATTCGACAGTTATCTATTTGTAACATCACGATGGGTTCGATCGACGTCCCCCGGCATGCCGGACACAGCGCCAGTGTACCTGTATCATAGCCACCCTCAATATTATTCAAGCATTATTTGGAGCTTTCCACCGCCGCTGAATCCAAGGATGGCGCAGGAAAATATATGAAAACACTGGGGTCGGTGATATGATGCGAAACAAAAGGGATTTGTATGGTGAAACTCACTGCCGGATTTTCCAAGCTCACGCTGGAACAGCGCTTTGCGCGCGAGTTACCGGTGATCGATTCCATGGGTCGTTTGATTTTTGATCCCATTTTTGCGCAGGCATCCCACATGACGCCCCGTTGTGAGATGTTTCATATCATCAAGGGCCGGGTCAAACTGGTTCTCGGTGGGAAAAGCGTCGAAGCCGCGGCCGGCGATACCTTGCTGATTCCGACGGAGTGCATGCACCGCGACGAGTTTGAGTTGGAACGGGGACTCGAAGTTTTCATGGTGTTTTTTTCATGGAAGGCGGAAAAGGATTATTTTTCCCTGGTAACTAACGCCCTCCTGCAGCGTATCCCGCCGGCCGTTAAAGTGGAGGTTGGACGGATGTTCGACCGCCTGTGCATGGACCGTTCCGGCGACGATGAAACGCACCGCTTGCTGGTGCGGTCGCGGGTGCTGACCATCCTGCTGTTCCTGCTGCAGGAATGTATCCGGGTGCGGCAACGGCGCCGGAAACATCCGCGCCAGTTATCCGGCGTTCAGCGGCGGCAATCCCTCATGCTCCGGGCAAAATCGTTCCTGGAAGTCCATTTTCATGAACCCCTGACGTTGAATGCCATTGCCCAGTCGCTGAAAGTCAGTCCGTTTTATCTCTCGCGCGTGTTCAGCAAGGAAAGCGATTTTTCGCTGTTTGCCTACCTGACGGCGCTCCGCATGAACCGCGCCAAGGAACTCCTGGCACAGGGTGTCTTGAATGTGAACGAAGTGGCGGATGCCGTGGGTTACGACAACAGCCGTTATTTTGCCAAGATCTTTCGCCAGCACTTCGGGCATGCGCCCATCAGCACGGTATACAGGGAGCTGGATCCTTTTACCCGTCGCGCAAAGGAATATCCAAAATAGCAATCCTGTTCACTTGAGCTTTCCGGTTGCCTGCGCCATCATGATGGCAGGTTAAATAATGAAAGCCGGATTTTCAAGAATTGAGATTACACCCGCCAGCCCGGTTCGGATGGATGGGATGATCAGGGACCATCAATCCACCGGTGTGCATGACCCGATATTTGCCAAGGCCCTTGTGCTTTCCGGCGGGCCGCAGCCCGTTGATGGATTCGCGATTTGCTCGCTTGATGTTTGTGGATTGGCAGCCGCGGATTGCCGGGAGATAAGGGTTGCGGTGGAAAAGCAAACCGGCATTCCTTGCGACCGGGTCATCATAGCGGCAACCCATACTCATTCCGGGCCGGCGACGGTCGGTATTTTCGGCAACCGCGAAGACGCCTATGTGCGCGAATTGATTGAAAAAACAGTGGCAGTGGTTTGCAAAGCGGCAACGGTTCTTGTACCGGCGGCGGTGGGGTGCGCCTCGGGGCGTGAGGAAACAATCAGCCATTACCGGCGTCTACTGGCGGATGACGGCCACGTAGTGATGAACTGGGATCCCTGGCCGGCGGAGCGCCTTGTTGGACCGTTGGGCGTCAATGATCCGGAAGTGGGAGTAATGAAAATTGTTTCCGACGATGCTGTGGCTAAACCATTGGGATTTCTTTTCAATCACGCGGGGCATCCAAACGTGATGTCGGGCGATAATTACCTGATCACGCCGGATTATCCCGGCCGGGCCGAAAACCTGGTGGAACGGGAGCTGGGCGGCACGGCTGTTTTTGTCAACGGCGCGCAGGGGACTATGGATATTGACGGTATGAATGACCGGGATTGGTCGGGGGTGGAGCGCGCAGGCAGTGCGCTCGCGGATGCCGTGATCGATACTGCCCGGAATATTGTTCCCAGTTCTGGCGCCCGTCAGCGTTCCGGTTCCCGCTGTTATTCTATTCCGGCCCGGAAAATTTCAGATGCTGAAAAAGAGTGGGCAGATTCGGTTCTCAAGCAAACCGGCGGCGCCTTAAAACCGGTTGCCGACGGAGTGGGGGATGATTACAAGGCGAAGCTGTTTCTGCGCCTGTGGAATAACCGGCGCCAGGACATTCCCCTTGAACAGATTTGCCTGGCGGTTGATAATTATGCGTTCCTTAGTTTTCCTGGTGAACTGTTCACCGAAATAGGCATGCGGATCAAGTCGGAAAGTCCATTCCGGCGCACCTATATCTTGGGATTGGCTAATGGGTACGTCGGATATGTGCCGACCCGTAAGGCAATCCGGGAGGGCGGCTATGAATCAGAAACGAGAGAACTGGATGACAGCGCGGAGGAAGTTGTCGTGGAACAAAGCTTGGCGCTATTGCGTAGCGTCCGTGGTTTATCGTGAATCGAAAGTCCAAAATCTAAAATATGGAGGCGCACCGTGACCAAGTTGGCGATTGCGGGGGGGGAGCCGGAGTTGAGCCGGAGCGAATATAAAAACTGGCCGGTGATAACGGCTGATGATCGGCGCTTTGTGAATGAAGTGCTGGACACGGGGATCGTGTGCGGGGCCACGGCGCCGCAGTGTAAGAAGCTCGAGGAGGAATGGGCGCACTCCGTGGGCGCCAAGTACTGTCTGACCACCTGCAGCGGCACGGCCGCCCTCCATATGGCCCTGGCCGCCGCAGGCGTCGGGCCCGGCGACGAAGTCATCACCTCGGCGTTTACGTTCCTGGCTTCCGGGTCCTGCGCCTTGCATCAGAACGCCATCCCTGTTTTCGTGGATATCGATCCGAAGACCTACAACATCGACCCTAATAAGCTGGAAGCAGCCATCACGGAACGCACGAAGGTCATCATTCCCGTTCATATCCAGGGATTGCCGGCGGACATGGATCCCATTCTGAAGATTGCCCGGAAACACAAGCTCTTTGTGCTGGAAGACGCTGCCCAGGCGCATGGCGCCACCTACAAGGGCCGGAATGTCGGCACTTTCGGCGACGCGGCAGAGTTCAGCCTGAATGCATTGAAGAACCTGTGTGGCGGGGAAGGCGGCCTGCTGGTGACCAACGATGAACATATCCTGAAAAAAGCGTCATTGGTCCGCTGTTTCGGCGATGAGATTGATGAAGTCAGCCATCGCAGAAAATACAACGCATCGATCTTGGGCTATATGTATCGCAATCAGGAACTGCCGGCGGCGCTGGCGCGTGGCCAGTTGATGCACTTGGATTACAATAATAATATCCGTATCGCCAATGCGAACTGCCTGACCCGGGAACTGGGCAAGATCCCGGGCGTCATTCCGCCTTATTGTCCGCCGGACAGTAAGCACGTGTATTTCATGTACAATGTCCGTTTTGATTCGAAGGCCGCGGGCGTCGAGTGCGAGCCCCGTCGATTCCGCATTGCCGTGGAAAAGGCGCTTTACAAGGAAGGCCTGCAGGTCGGCCAGTGGCAGACCATGCCGGTGCCGACGCAGGATTTGTTCCAGAGCAAGCTGGGTTACGGCGCCACCGGCTATCCCTGGTCCGTCAACGAGGCGAAGGGTATCAAATATAATTACAACGTCTGTCAGTATCCGGTGGCCCAGATGCTGTGCGATACCTACACGGTGGTGCACGGCATCCATCCGCCGAACGGGTGCGCGCTGATGAAAAGAATTGTCGGCGCGTTTCGTAAAGTGTTTCAAAATCTTGACCAGGCGCTGGCCCACGCAGATGATCCGGTCTTTCCCGGAATGGACAGCAATCTTTATGGGGTCGCATGATTGACCGTCGGGGAGTAAATCTGGATTTCACGTCTTCACCAAAAAAAGCATATTGTCGGCAATCGTAATTTACCCAAGGGCAATAAATATTTGCTTTTCAAGAAAGGTTGATAAAAACATGAAGACATATGCTTTTTCGCGGCGTGAACTCTATGCCCCAGGACATTTTGGGAACTGGTATGAAGTCGCCGGCCGATTTGAAATGAGGGATATGCTGGCCGAAGCCAAGTGGTGGGGATTCAATTGCTATAGCGATTGGTTTGATACGGTCAACTTGACGAAGGAATCCCGTTTATCTTCGGTGGTCTCGAAGTGCTGGCTGACCAAGGCGTTCTGGGAAAACAAGAAGGCTCATTTTGAAGAAGCGCAAAAACTCGGATTGAAACTGGATTTGCTGATCACGCCGAATCACGTCTATACCGACCAGGTGACCCAAGAACTCCTTGCCAGGCAGAAACCCGGCGAACCCGACCGACTCTTCGGCCATTTGCTGTGTCCCTCAAAGCTGAAGGCTCGGAAGATTATCCTGGGCAACTATGACGACTTATTCAAGGACTTGGCAAAGAGCAAGATCAACCTGGATTCCGTTACCTTTGCTGCGTATGATTTCGGCGGGTGTGCGTGCGGTAAATGCGATCCCTGGATTGTTACCTTTGCCAAATTATCCAAAGAGATCCACGACATAGCGTTGAAATACTATCCGCACGTCCAGCTGCGATTTTGCGGATGGTGGTGGAGTCCGGAAGATCATAACCTTTTTGCGGATTGGGCGGACAAGAACATCCCAGGCACTATCAAAGGAATCGCTCTCTGGATCAAGTATAACGACGACAAGCCGGCCAACGTGCCGCAGGCCAGGCTTCCCAGAGGATGCAAACAGGACTACTTTTTCCATATCGGGTTCTCTGATGATAGAAGCGCGAATGACACCTATGGCCGATGGGGTCCCATGGTCGCCCCGAACCGGATTCCCAGGACACTGGAAACGCTGAACAATATCCGCGGCGAAGGATTCTCGGCTTACTCTGAGGGAATATCCGACGATGTCAACAAGGCGCTTTTGGCCGGTTTGAGCAGCGGTAAGTTTTCAACCGCTCAGGAAGTGCTTGAAGCGTATGCGGAGAGATATTTCAACGCGAAAGGCAAGTTCAAACGAGAATGGGCTAATTGGATTTATCAATGGGCAGAACCCCGCACGGTGAATCTCAAGAAGGCAAGGCTGGTTTTTGACCGCTTGGCTTCAAAGGCTCCCGATACGTGGAGGCTGGATCATTTTGCATCCAAGATGAGGTTATTCGAGCTGAATAAGCAACTTGACAGGAAGGGGGCCTGGACTGCCCCGCGCCTGGCCATGGCTGAGGCATTTCTAAGAGAGCGGGAAAATCTACGCAGAAAAATTTACGGACTGTCCTTGCTGGATGAGCCGGTGTTTGGCGCCATTGTTGGGCAATCCCGCTGGTATCAGGAACTGATGGCATCCGCGGCTCTTTCTAAAAAGTCCCGCCATTCTGCTGAGGCGTAAGAAAATGAAAAGAAAACATCCCGCCTTGCCAGGATAAAATATGATCAGTAGAGCTTTGTTCGGTAAAAAATATTTGAAGATTGAAGAACGCCGGCTTGAAATCAGAATCTCGGATGAAAACCATGTAATCGTCAAGATTCACGCCTGCGGAGTCTGCGGAACCGATATCAACTACGTGCGCGACTGGCTGGATGATCCCATGCCGCTGGGGCATGAAGTGGCGGCTGAGGTCGTGGAAACCGGAAGTAATGTAACAACTGTGAAACCGGGCGACCGTGTAATTGTGGAAGACTGTTCCATGTGCGGAGTCTGCGAAGCCTGCAAAAGCGGGCATCCTGAATTCTGCCGCAATATGTTCACCATGGACGGCCAGCCGGGCATGGGCGAGTATATGTCGGTGCGCTATAACTCGCTGAATAAATTCAACGGTTTGGATTTCACTTCCGCCTGCCTGACCGAACCCCTGGCGGTTTCATTGACTTCGGTCCTCCAAGCGGAAATTCCGTTGGGTGGCAGTGTGGCTGTTCTGGGTAACGGTCCGCTGGGGCTTATGGCGGCGTGCTTGGCAAAACTGCGCGGCGCCGGATTTGTGGCTATAACGGGACTGGGCGACGGCAAGCCGATCAGCCGGGCGCGGTTTGACGCGGCTGAAGCATTGGGATGCGATTTGATCATCCAGGCTGGAAAGCAGAGCGTTGAAGATGAAATCAAAAAGAAATTTACCAATGGCGTGGACCGGGTGATTGTCAGTTCGCCGCCCCAGAGTTTGAGTGATGCCCTGAAAATTATCCGGTTTGGCGGCATCATTGTCTTTTTCGGCCTGCATTTCGGCGGGAAAAACAAGATTGAGGTGGACGTCAACGACCTGGTTTTCAGGAAAATCACCCTGCGTCCAACGTTTGCCGAGCCGGCCATCAACTTCCCGATCTCCAACCGTCTGCTTAAAGACGGGTTGGTCGATGCCGGGAAACTGATTACGCACACCTTTGGGTTTGACCAGGTCAAAACGGTCATGGGGGCGATCGTCGAGGGCAACCAGCCCATCGTCAAGGCCGTCATGCTTCCCTATGGATAAGAACGAGGCGCACGTCCGGTTGAAGGGAGCGCCTATTTTGACGGCGGATTCTGGGGGATCGGTTCCAGAGACTGGATTTCAGAGGCCTTGAAGGTCTTGAAAATCCCCGGCTCGATTTCAAACTTGATATCACCGTTGTCGTATTTCTCCCGCACGATGCCCTGGAAGGTGTGTTCGGCGCCGGACCCGGTCCGGACGATGACCGTGGGAATGAA
Organism: Verrucomicrobiota bacterium; assembly: GCA_018898455.1. Lineage (GTDB taxonomy): Bacteria > Verrucomicrobiota > Kiritimatiellia > JAAZAB01 > JAAZAB01 > JAHIJO01. The sequence continues at coordinate 46,100 of JAHIJO010000166.1, forward strand.
GGTCACAGGTCGGGCCATAAGTTTTTCGTGCAGGATGACGGTCTGGTTGAATGCGACCTCCACATTGGCGGTTAAATCATAATATCCCTGTTTTGTCATCTGAAGCTTCCGGGGCCCCTGGGGCACCCGCTCAATGGTCAGCTGTTCGGAAATCGGTTCCTGCCCATGCGGCGGGGTGATTCCCCGGTTCTCGCCATCCAGGTAGACGGTGACCCCCGGCGGCTCGGTGGACAGCAGGAGCGTGCCGCTGGTCTTGGCCAACCGGAATTCAACGACGGACTCCTCGCCGGCGGTGACCACATTGGTGCGGACCTGGGTGGCGTAGCCAGGCAGTTCGACGCGCAAGACGTATGTCTTCGCAGGAATGGCGTTGGTCGTGAAGGGCGTTTCCGTCTTATATTGGTCGTTGAGATAGAGACGTGCCTTGGGTGGAATCGAGATGACGGTGAGTTTGCCCGGGAGGGCCTTCAAAGTTACGGACACAGTGCGTTCCTCGCCCGATTGGGTGGTCAGTTCGTCCTGGTATGCTGTATGGCCTTTCAAAGTTATTTCAACGCGATGCCTGCCCGCCGAGAGCCGGGATGCTTCGCAGGGTGTGTTGCCGATAACAGTGTTGTTGATCGTCACTTGGGCGCCAGCCGGCTTGGATTCAAAGATGAGCCAGGCGGAATCCGACTGCAGGTTGACATTTACCTGCTGGGGTGTTCGGTCCGTCACCGTCACCTCCACGGTTTTCGGAATGTGATCTATGGCGCTGAGTTTGACCCGATGCTGGCCCAGCGGAAAATCCGGAACCAACAGCGGCGTTTTGCCGTAATGGGCGTCGTCAATTTCAACGTCGGCTCCCAGGGGCTTGGAATAAATCAAAACCAGTCCGCGGAGCGGCTCCAGCTTCAGGTTAACCGTGAGACGCTCTCCGGGCTGGACGGTGGCCGTCATGCGGGCTTCTGCATACCCGGGTTTGCGGGCGATAATAAGATGTTCCCCTGCCGTCAGTCCCATTACTGTCATGGGCGATGGATTGGGCGCCGCGCGGTCGTCACAGATAATCGAGGCTCCGGCCGGGTCCGTGCTGATATAAAGCTGACAGCCAGGAGCGGATACCGTGCGGCCCGGTTCGCAGGCAGGAAGCGCACTGAGTCCGGCCAGGAGAACCAAAGCCCGCATCCAATATTGCCAAGAATGCATCATTTGTCGGCCCATTGATTACTTCTTTTTCAGATGCCGTTCCACATCGATCAGTTTTTTCCGGGCGGCCGCATGCCGTTCATCGGATCGGTCGGGGATTTTTTCACAAATCAGCCGAAGCTGAGCGGCAGATTCCGCCCAGTCCCGGAGCCGGATGGCGCGCTCCGCGAGAAATAACTGGTTGTCATATATATCCTGGAGTTCGCGCTCACTGTCCCCGCGGAGCGCCACGGCGTCGGTATAGAAATCAGGCTTCGGTTCAATGGTCTCAAGATACCATTCGGCTTCCTTCAGGGACCGGATGGCCAGGGCCAGATTGTCGTTCTTGACGTTTCGCTGATCATACAGGCTTTGCCCCAGCAGGGCCGCATCGCGCGCCATGGTCAGCAGTTTTTCGGGCGACAGCGCCAACGCGGTCAGACCCAGTTCGTTCTGGCCGAACTCCTCGATAGCTTCCCGCATCGTTTTGAAGGCATCGGGTTCCAGACTGTTCATGACCTTTACCCGTCGGGCCTTCCGGCCGATGGTAAGTGTCAGATCCCAGAGGTCCCAGACATCAACGGATAATCCTTTGTATTCATCCTTGAGGTCGAAAAAGGCGGTATTCCTGAGGCTGTCCGCCAGGCTTTGCACGAGTTCAGGGTCCACTTTCTTCATCTGGTTTCCGGGCACGTGGCGCCGATTTTTTAAATCGTCGATCTGAATGGAGAGCTCGTTGTTTTTACATGTCATCTGGTAACGAAAGATATTATTGGAATTAGCCTGAACCTTTTCGTACATGATTTCCAAAACCTCGCGCTGTGGTTCCAACAACGCCGGATTCGATGCGTCCGGATGCTTGATCAACCGGGGCACCCATATCACGGCTACGGTAGCGGCGATGACTGCCAGCAGGCCCAAAAGCAGGAAGGCAAATCGCCGGCGGCGGTCGTCTCCCGGATGGCCTGACGGCGGGCGCAGGAATTGAATCTTACCGGGGGCCGGTAGCTGGCCCGCAATGGATTCAAACAGGTTTTGAACCGGCTGAGCCACGGATTCAACGTTTACCACCTTGATGGTCGTGTCGCCCATTATTAGGCGGTCGCCATTATGCAGGCGCGATTCGTAGAGAGGTTTGTCATTCAGGAGGGTCTGGTTGGCGCTGCCTAAATCTTCCGCCCACAACCCTTCGCCGGGCTTGAAGAAAAATCGGCAGTGAAAGCGCGACATGGCCGGATCCATCAGCACGATATCGTTATTGGATGATCGGCCGACGCGGGCGCCCTCGGCAGGAATGGTTAGTCCGCGCCTCTGGTCAGGGCCTTTTTCAACAATCAGATGAATGGGTTGCTCGGCCATGGAACATCCGGATATCAAGGGCGATTTCTGGTTGGCGTTTATAATAGACCAAAGTGAAGCCGGTAATCAATTAAAAACAACACCCGGTTATGGCTATTTCAGGCGGCGGGAACTGGTTCCGACGGGGGGTGGGGGCGATAGATGCTGATGCCGCGGGATTCCCGAATGAAAAAGACGCTTATGGCAGAGATGGCCGCCAGGACCAGGCATAGAAACAGGATTGCACGATAGGCGGACGGCGGATAGACCAGCGCTGAAGAGCTGGATATCGCCTGGTCGCGGAACAGGTCCATCAGAGCCCCGGCGCCGTTAACGATGACTGCGACCGCCAAGTAACACGCGCTATTGCCGAATCCGACGGAGGTGCCCGCGGCGCGTTCGGGATTCAGTTCCTTCATGGTGCAGGAGAACATAACCGAAGCCGAGGATGCGATCCCCAGCATCAGGTATCCGGTCAGCATCCAGCGCGGGTGGGGGTGCGGCGTTAAACTCAAGGTCATCAGCGCAAGGGCGATGAGCGTCAGGATGATCCCGGCGATCATGACTGGTTTTCGGCGATTACCCATTAGGCGTGATAGAAAACCGGAGGCGGTGACGAAGATCATGCCGATCAGCATCATGTAGAAGGTTACCGAGGCCGCGCCGGCAGAGGAGAATCCGCACACGTCCGTCAGCATTTTTTTGCCGAAGACCGCCTGCCAGATGAAATAAATGGCAAAATTGACGGCGCCCGAAAAAACCACGGGATAAATATGCGGGTTGCCGAGAATGTCCTTTAAATATAAATCCACCTTGGGTGAAGGTTCGGCGCGCGGGCCGGCGAAGCGTTTCAGCAGGATGGCGGCTGTCAGGAAGATGGCGGCGTATAGGACGCCGGTGATCAGCAGGGATGGTCTCCAACCCATCCAGGCGACCATGCGTTCAAAAGGGAACGTGGCAAACAGGCCTCCGGAATAGCCGATGAAGAGCACGATACACAACATGGGGGCAAAGTGACGGGACTCAAAGAGCGTATCAATTTCCTTCACGATGCTGATGAAAATACTGCTGGCGCCCAGTCCGACCAGGATGCGGCTGGCGTACAGTTCGGGAAATGAATGAGCGAGGGGAAACCACAGGGCGCCGAGGCTCAGTAACAGGCCGCCGGCCAATAGAACCCGGGCGCCACCCCAGCGGTCGGCCGCCAAGCCGACGGCAATCTGCAGGCCGCCGTAGATATACAGAAAAAGGGAGCTCAGTGTGGCAATAGCGCCGGCGGAAACTCCAAATTCGCTTTGCAGTTCGTCAAAAATCGTTCCGGGAATCGCCACGCGCTGGAAGTATGAGAAAAAATAAACAAGACTCATCAGCAGGAGCGCCCACAAGGCCGTACGGCGGCGCTGAAGAAAGGTCCATAACGAGGTCAATATCATGATCGGTTCCCGATTGCAAAACGTTCGTCCGACCCAAAGGGGGTGGCGGAAAACTTACGGCGGACTCCGGGAATTGTCGAGTCGAATCCGCGCATAATTCTTGATCGGGGTCTATGCCGGAGGCCAGGGATTGCTCGTCTTGTCTTGCGGCGATGAAATTAAGAAAAATATTAATGTTGACTCCTGAAATACTATGATGTATTCATAAAACAATGAATAAGAGATTAAAGGCTGAACCGGTCCCGGACTTGAAACTCCGCGTGGCTGCGCGTATCCGCGAATTGCGCCGTGTGCAGCATCTCTCCCAGGCTGAGCTCGCCAGACGGGTTGGCATTCGGCCCGGGCCGATGAATGTGATCGAACAGGCTCGGCATCTCCCCTCCGGCCGTCTGCTCTGTCGGCTGGCGGACGTCCTGGCTGTCAGCACGGACGTTTTGCTGGACCGCGCGCCGCGCGCGGTTGCGCCTACGGCTCCGGCGTCCTACGGTTACACCCTGGCATCCGCCGCCGGACCACGGGCCGTGCCGGTGATGTTTCCTGACGACCCGAAGCTGAGCCCTTACGCCTGTGATAAAGTGAATGCCATAGTGCATGCCTTCTTTGCCCTGGAGGATTTGTGCGGCGTGCCGAAGCGGGCGCACATTCCGCTCTATCTACCCTTCGCGGCGAACGAAACGGGGTTGGAAGGCTTGGTCGCCCAGGTGCGTCAGGCACTGGGTATAGGGCAGGGGGTGATTTTTGATTACCTGGAGTTGTTGGAAAATGCCGGTCTGCGAATTGTCTTTTGTCCGTTGCCTTCCGAGGTGGAGAGCGTGGCGTTTTATGATGAAGCCAACGCCAACGCCCTGATTTTCATCCGTGCGCGGATGAATGTGGAGCGGCAATTGTTCGAGTTGATCAAGCGGCTGGGGGCGATCTATCTGCACACCCGCCGGCAGTATGGCGGCGTCGCGGCGCCCCGCGCCGGCCGGGAGGCTTTGGATGATGTGCATGCCGCGCGCAAATTCGCGGCGTTGTTTCTGATGCCCGCCGCGGCGGTGCGCGCCAGCGTGGACCAGCTCGGAATCGCGCCCGGCGAATGGACTTATGAACTGCTTTTGCGGATCAAGCATCGGTTTGGCGTTTCGGCGCATTCGTTTTTGCTTCGCCTGGAAGAGTTGCATCTGATCGCGCCGCCGCTCAAGGCTGACTTTCAGCGGCGGATCGAGGCGTACTATCGGAAGACCGGCTATGGCGAGCCGGACGCCTCGCGCCGGATTCTCACGCCCAACGGCCGGCTGGGCGATCTCTGGCAAGTGGCGCGTCAGCGTCGGCCGCGTCCGCCCGAGCTAAAGCAAATCGCCCGTGTGCTTTCCACCGCCGGCGTTGGGGTGGGGAGATAAATTATTCGAGTATGATATATGATTTGTTGGCAAGAATCGCCAATAGTGCCGGAGGGTAAATACGTGAGCTACAAAGCTTTTGGGCCTGCTTCAAAAGAGCTGCTGGCGTGCAAGCGCCGACCTTCTCGCAAAAAGGGAACCGTATTATGAGTATGCATTCTTCTGACAGTTTTGAAGTTCTCTTTGAGGCGTTGACAGGTCACAAGCCGTTTCCCTGGCAACAAGCATTGTTTCGCGAGTTCGTTCAGGAGCGCTATCCGCATTCTCTCGATATCCCGACGGGACTTGGCAAGACCGGTGTCATCGCGATCTGGCTGATCGCACTGGTGCACGGCCAGGGTAAGTTGCCCCGACGACTGGTATACGTGGTGAATCGCCGCACGGTCGTGGATCAAGCGACGGATGAGGCGAAAAAACTGCGAGAGAATGTCGATAAGGCCGGTCTGATTCAACCGTTGCAAGAGCTTTGTGCGCTGCCTTGCGACAAACCGCTTGCGATAAGCACCTTGCGCGGCCAGTTTGCCGATAACGGAGAGTGGATTGCCGACCCTGCCCGGCCGGCGATCATTATCGGGACAGTAGACATGGTTGGCAGCCGGCTACTGTTCAGCGGGTACGGCCGGGGTTTCAAAACCAGGCCGCTACACGCCGGCTTCCTTGGGCAGGACACCTTGCTGGTCCATGATGAGGCTCACTTGGAACCGGCTTTTCAGAAACTTATCGTCACAATAGAAGCGGAGCAGCAACAGCACCATGAATTCGGACGATTCCATGTGATGGCTCTGACAGCCACATCGCGTGCCAGCGACGATGGAACGCAATTTGGGCTTACCGATGCCGACCGGAAAAACGGCGAGGTGAAGAAACGCATCAAGGCCAAAAAGGCGATGCAATTTCATTCCGTTCAGGATGAAAATGAAATCGCTGATAAAGTTGCGGCTATAGCGCTGAAACACAAGGACAGCAACCAGGCGATTCTCGTCTTCCTCCGCAGATTGAAGGATGTTAAAAGTGTTGCGGGGAAGCTGCCCAAGAAACAAGTTCAAGTGCTCACCGGCACGATGCGCGGGCTTGAGCGTGATAAATTGGCGAAGACCGATCCCATCTTTGCTCGCTTCATGCCGCCGGTGCCGGACATGAATGTCATGAAAGGAACCGTCTATCTGGTTTGTACCTCGGCCGGCGAAGTCGGCGTCAACATCTCGGCCGATCACATGGTCTGCGATCTGACGCCTTTTGATAGTATGGCCCAGCGATTCGGACGCGTGAATCGTTATGGCGAGGGTGATGCCTTGATCGATGTTGTGTACGAAGCCAAGCCCACCGAGAAGAAGAAGGATGATGGCTTTGACCAGCGGCGGTGGCTCACGCTCAATCTGCTGCAAAAGCTGAAACGCGACGCCAGTCCGGCGTCGCTGAGCGATTTGCCTGTCGCCGAACAACAGGCCGCTTTCACTCCTTCGCCAGTTATTCTTCCAGCAACCGATATTCTCTTCGACGCCTGGGCGTTAACGACCATTCGCGAGAAACTGCCTGCTCGTCCGTTGGTCGCGCCGTACTTGCACGGACTGAGCGAATGGGAACCACCGGAAACCCATGTCGCGTGGCGCGAAGAGGTTGGTGTCATTACCGGGGAGTTATTGGAACGATACAAGCATGAAGACCTTCTCGATGATTATCCGCTTAGACCACATGAATTGCTGCGGGACACTACTTTCCGTGTGGTGGAGCGACTCGACGAGTTGGTGAAACGGCTCGGTCAGTCGGATGCGTCGGTAAACATCCCGGCCTGGGTTGTTGACGGCGACGGTACTATTGAGGTCTGTCTATTAGCAAAACTGGTTGAGGGTGACAGGAAAACGGCGATCAAGAAACTGAATGGAAAAACGGTTCTGCTTCCGCCCGCAGCCGGCGGTTTGGATAACGGTATGCTCTCGTCAGATTCCCTGTTTGCGGACGATGTCGCCGACGAATGGCGCGATGAGAAGGGGCGGCAACGCCGCGTTCGCGTGTGGAAGGATAACCCGCAGTTTGACGAGATGACGCGCGGCATGCGACTGATCCGCGAAATAGATACCAAACCGGACGCGGACGAAGACGAGGAAGAAAGCGAAGCGCCCGGTCGTCGTTACTGGCTATGGTACGAGTTGCCCAAAGGCGCGGACAACCAGAGTTCCGTGTCGGCACAAGCGCCGGTGAAGTGGGATGACCATACTAACCAGGTCGAGAACAACGTAATCCGGATCGCCAAAGCCCTCAAGTTGCCACCGGAATTACTGGCCGCCGTCAAGCTTGCAGCTCAGTTCCACGACCTCGGCAAGAAACGTGAACGTTGGCAGCGAAGCATCGGCAATCTGGCCCCCACGGATTGGTACGCCAAATCGGGCAAAGACTGGAAACGGCGCGATCTCGGTAAGTACCGCCATGAGTTCGGCTCGCTGCTGGATGTCCTGCATGGTCGCAACAGCTTGCCGCCGGTCGAGTTCGCCGCGCTGTCGGACGAGATGAAAGACCTCGTGCTTCATCTCATCGCGGCCCATCACGGATACGCCCGGCCTCACTTCCCGACAGAGGAAATGCTCGATCCCGAGAGGTCCGCGCAATACGGGGCGGAACAGGCCTGTGAAATCCCGCGCCGCTTCGCCAGGTTGCAACACAAATACGGCCGTTGGGGCTTGGCGTATCTTGAATCGTTGTTGCGCGCCGCAGATTATGCCGCCAGCGCCAACCCGGACGCAAAGGAGGACCAGCCATGACCGCACCAGAACCGACACTCCGCGTGAAAGTAGATCTCACGAATCCCGGCCAGTTCTTTGCCTGCTGCGGCCTGCTGGAATTGGCCCACCGGTTGGACAGAAATGCGCTTGGATGGTTTGACGTGGGATGCTTCAACCTCACTCGCGCGCCCGCTGATCTCATTTGTCAGTTCCTTGAGTGCAACGCTGAACCTATTGGCCTGACTGACAATGACGGAGAAAGCGAAGCCGACGACTCCGAGAAGGGCGAGGATAAGACAGTACCGATCCAGCTTGCCGCACCGTTTGACCTTCGCCTCGATTGGTGGAATAGTGACGCGGCACAGCATGACAAACTCAAGACCTGGTCCGCGGGGCAAAAGGTCACGGATCTTTTGAACGGCAAGACCACCGTAAGGAAGACAAAGAAGGGCGAGACGAGCTACTCACCAAGCATGCGCGATCATCTCAAGGAGTCTGTCTCGAAAAACCCGGGCGATTGGCTTCGCGTGGCAGAAGTGATCGAGTCGCCAAAGGCGTTCGGCTATGACAGTCGGCTATCTCGGAATAATGCCCTTGACCTTGGATACGTAGGTAATTCCGCCATGGCGTTCTCTCCGGCGGTTGAGGTGCTTTCGTTGGTCGGATTGCAGCGGTTTCGCCCGTGGGTTATTGTGACATGGAGCAGAAATCGCTACTGTACTTGGCGCCAACCGCTATCGGTCGACATAGCCGCCGTTGCGGCGCTCGGTGTGATCCCTCAATTTATTGACAATTGTTTCGAGTTCCCAATCAAACCGCGTGATGCCCAAGGCCGTTACAAGCTCTTCGGCCACGCACAACCAGTAAGGAGGAGTCCATGAGTGAAGTGTTGAATAAGTACGACGACCTGTTGAAGGAAACTGGCCCGGCGGCCATTGTGCTCAAGCAGTGGCTAAAGCCCGTCGGGAGCGAAGTGCTCTTCCCCCCGACTTACGCAAATCCGTCACAGAAAAGGGGCGATCCGCCAGTATATAACACTGATCGATTTGAGGACGCCAAGCGTTCAGTGTGCGTCATCGACAGCATTCCTTCGCAAGCTAATCGTATCGAGCCGGCCTTTGGGCGACTGACCGACAAGGACGGCAAGTCGATCAAGCTTGTTCCCCACATCACTATCAAGGCGAAGGTCGGTGATGAAGATCGGCAGGTGGACCTTCTCGAAGCTGGCCATCGCGCGGCTGACGCGGTTGTGCAACTATCCTCGTTGCGGGATGAACTTGCGAAGGCGATCAAGGCGCGAAAGGGAGGCGATTCCGAACCGCTTGCCAAACTTGCGCCGACCTCTCTGGTGTTCGGTATGTGGGACTCTCGCGAGAGCGGCGTGAAAATACCGCGTCTGATCAACTCCATCATCCGCGCCTACGACATACTCGAACACCGCCGCTCGTCACAATTCAATCCTGCCTTGGATTACGAAGCGGCAGGTGTTGCGCCAGGCAAGGGCGATAAAAGGCTGTCTGAAGTCGGCATGGACGGCGCACCAGCGACATTTCAGCACGGTGGAATCGAGGCACGCGGCGGAATCCGTCGCGACGCATCACTCAACCTCTGCACGTTGCGCGATATCGTCAGCAAGGACAAGGCAAAGACCCTTGCCCTGCAACGGTACATTTTGGGGCTTTCGCTTGTGGCGATGACCTACTTCGACGGTAAGACGCTCAATCTCCGTCAAGGATGTCAACTTGTGGCTGTGCCGGACAAGCCAATGACGCGCGTTCGTGTTAACGCGGACGGCACCGAGACATCGTTCGATATCGGTCGCGACACAGCCCTTGACTATGCTGCAACGGTCGCAAAGGTGTTCGTGGTCGGGGATGACCGCACGGATGTTACGTTTGATGTCAAGGCCGCCAAAGCAGTGCTCAAGAAGAGCAAGAAGGACGAAGAGGGGCCGAGCAAATGATCCGCTATCTCCTACTCTCCATTCGCTTCCTCGATGACCGCTATCACGGTCTGACCGACAACGGCGAAAAGGCGGAATGGCCGCCTTCGCCGTTTCGGGTTTTTCAGGCGCTGATTGCGGGAAATGCACGAGGCCAGGAGCTTTCTGAATCATTCAGAAATGCCTTGTTCTGGCTCGAAAGGCGCGTCCCGCCGGTCATCATCGCGCCCGATGCGCGGAAAGGCCGAGAGCTCTTGACGTATGTGCTCAACAACGTCTCGGACTCCGATCCTAATAGCCGCACGCCGAAGGCGATCCGACCGACACTTCTGAACGGCGATCAGCTCGTCCAGTATGCATGGACGTTCGAGGATGCCGCGAACGGCGCGATGGAGCATGCAAAGACGGTCGCCAATGCTGCGAGGCATATTCGATGTCTTGGTTGGGGAATAGACCTGGCCATCGGCTGTGGCGAGATTTCCGCCACGTTTCCCACCGTGATTGCTCCACGCGTTTTGTATAGACCATGCCAGGTCGTGTCAGCCAGTGGGCTTGATCTGCGTACACCTAAAGAAGGCAGTCTCATCTCTCTCGAAAACAGCTACGCCGATTTCCTCAAGCGGTACGAATTGCCAGGCGTCACACGGCTCGAATCCGCTGGCGCGATCTACGAGCCACAGCGATATGTCACGGGTGTCAGTCGTCCAAATGTTGCGTTCCGGCTTGTGAATGCCGCCGGTGATACGGTTCCTATTCGACATCAGTTGATTGCGCCTTTGGTTGGCATGATTCGCAATCTGGCGAATCGCCCTCGTGTGATCGAGTCCCTGAGTCAAGACGTTATTGACCGCGAGATCAAGGGACATCCTAAGGGTGGTTCCACAAAGCGCGTTTCCATCCTGCCCCTCCCGACGATTCGTAATGGTCCCACCGATGGGCGCATCCGTCGGGTGATGCTGGCTCAGCCCTTCGAGTCTGACGGTGTGCTTTGTTGCCAACTTGCGCAACTGTTCGATGGCCAGGAACTGACGCCATTGCCAAATGAAGAGCGCTTCCCGCCGATCTATCTCGAACGGCTCGAAGAGAGAGACAAGGTTCTGTCCTGCTACACAGGCATTTCTCGTGTTTGGGCTTCGGTTACCCCCGTGCTATTGCCCGGTTACGATGATCGAAATCAGAACCGTGGAGACCAGCAGAAGCGACTGGCACGCGCTGAGCAGTTGGCCTGCAAAGCGCTGGCGCAGGCTGGCATCGAAACATCAGCACAGGTAGAATTGTCTAGAGTTCCGTTCTGGGCCGGCAGTCTGCACGCCCGCGACTACTGCCCGCGCGATAAGCTCTGTCACTATCCTCGCTACCATGTGCGCTTGAGTTTCGACCAAGCGGTCACCGGCCCTCTCGCCATCGGCGCCGGTCGGCATGCCGGCTTTGGAGTATTGGCGGCTGTGGAACCATGCAAAACGAAACCGACCAGCTCTTAACCATTGACCACCTGCACCAATACGCCTACTGCCCACGGCGTATGCATCTGATGTATGTGGATGGACGCTGGGATAATAATGCCTACACCGAGGAGGGCCGGGTTGTCCACACCCGCACCGACGCCAAGGACCACGTTTTGCCCAAACCGGCGGAAGAATCTGCCAAAGGCCAGGACGATGGCGACCCGACGCCGGTCATCGTCCGAAGCGTGATGCTCTCCAGTGAGGCGCTTGGCCTCATCGGCAAACCGGACCTTGTCGAAGCCGGGGGCGGCGAGGCCATTCCCGTGGATACCAAGCGCGGGAAACCGCCCGATAATCCCCTCCAAAGTTATGAGCCGGAACGAGTGCAATTGATGGCGCAAGGCCTGTTACTGCGCGAGCATGGTTTTGTTTGTCAGCGAGGATTCCTTTATTTTGCCGCGGCCCGTCTTCGCGTGGAAATCGCCTTCACGGCGGAATTGGAGGAACATACCCGTTTCTTGCTTGGAGAAGCTCGCGCACACCTGCAAAACCCTTCGCTCCCGGATCCCCTCGATGATAGTCCCAAGTGCAACGGCTGTTCTCTATCTGCCATCTGTCTGCCCGACGAAACCAACCTGCTTAACGCGCGTGGCAATCTCGAAATCGCCGATGTTCGACGTCTGTATCCCGCCCGCGACGATGCCTTGCCGCTTTATGTGCAGGATCAGGGTAGTCGTGTCGGCAAGTCCGGCCAAAGCCTGGTTGTCAGCCGGGGCGATGATGAAAGCGACCGTTTTTTGCTCAAAGACGTTTCCCAGCTTGTGCTGTGCGGAAATATCGCCGTTACCCCTCAATCCTTGCATTTGCTTTGCGAGAGCGGTATTGCCATTGCGCACCTGTCCACCGGCGGTTGGTTCTACGGCATTACCCACGGACACGGATTGCGCAATGCTTACGACCGCGCCGCGCAGTTCGCCGCCGCCGGAAACGATGGACGCCGTCTGACATTTGCCCGGGCCGTGGTCGAAGCCAAGGCGCGCAACCAACGCACGCTCCTCCGCCGCAATGCGGCGGGGGAGGGCGCCGATTCAGCCGTACAGGAAATGGCGCGCCTTCTGGACTTGATCCCGCGCATGGAGAGCTGTGAAAGTCTGCTCGGCATCGAAGGCGCCCTGGCGTCTCGTTATTTTGCCAACTGGGCAACGATGGTCAAGGAACGGGCCTTTGCCGAAGCTTTCGATGTGCGGAATCGAAACCGGCGACCGCCACGCGACCCGGTCAACTCCATGCTGTCTTATGGATATGCCTTGCTGGTCAAAGAATGCACGGTGGCGCTCATGGGGGAAGGGCTCGATCCTTGGTGGGGCCTTTATCACCGGCCGCGCCATGGTCGGCCGGCTTTGGCCCTGGACTTGATGGAAGAATTCCGTCCGCTCGTCGTGGATAGCGCTGTCCTGACGGCGTTGAATACCGGGATGGTGGGGGCCGGCGATTTCGAGACCGGCGCTTCGGGGTGTTTGATGAAACCGGCCGGTCGCAAAGCTTTAATCCACGCCTTTGAACAACGACTGGACCAATTGATTACGCATCCCATGTTCGATTACCGCTGTTCCTGGCGCGCGGTAGTGCGATTGCAGGCCCGTCTCCTGGCGCGCTGGTTGCGGGGGGATATTCCACGTTATGAGGGAATCACCACGCGATGATGTTGAAATATGGCCCGGCGCTTCTACATAGTTAGTTATGACGTTACCGATGACCGCCGCCGCAATAAGGTTTATAAACAATTGCTGGATTATGGCGACCATGTGCAATTCAGCGTGTTCTGCTGTCAGCTCAATGCTCGTGAACGCATCCAGTTATGCCAGAATTTACGCGATCATCTCAACCAGGCTGAGGATCAGGCTTTGATTCTTGACGCCGGTCCCGTGGACGGACAACAACCGGAGCCGGATATGGATTACATAGGCAAGACCTATACCCCATCGCCGCGTTGCCAAATCGTCTAAGATTTTTGTATAACAGAGCACCGGTGTTCTTGTCGTGCCTTTTGATTGCGAGCGGTTCCGTGGTGGGTTGGGGCCGGGGATCGCTCGTTGTTCTTTGAAATCCGAATAATTTACGTGCTTTCAGCCAAATACATGTTGGCGCCCATCGGTCAATGACAAACGTATTTGTATCGCTCGAAAACAGCCTTGCATCCTGTTGCTATAAAACACTATAAAGGCTGCGCTATTTCCGTGTCTTAACCGACACGGCCCCATTGAAGCATTGATAAAATCTCCCGATCCACATCCGCTGTGGCAATTTCCGTGTCTTAACCGACACGGCCCCATTGAAGCCGTAAAACGCAAACACGATCTTGGCCCCCGCCGCCTTATTTCCGTGTCTTAACCGACACGGCCCCATTGAAGCTTACGGAACGCGCTGAATCGCCAAAACCGCGTTAGATTTCCGTGTCTTAACCGACACGGCCCCATTGAAGCTCACGTTGGACGCATGGGATTTTGCGAGCATTCGCTTGATTTCCGTGTCTTAACCGACAC
>JAHIJO010000167.1 GCA_018898455.1 Verrucomicrobiota bacterium
CAATCCGCCATTGCCCAGCATCGGCGCCTGGAAGGTGTTTTAGATCGAATGCGGCGGTTGTCCGAAAAGGTCATTTTCGCCACAACTCTCGGTGTGCTAAAGAGAAGCCGATGAAAAGGATCGATTATCTTAGCGCCATTCGGGTCAGTCCGAGAATCTTGGTATTATTCATTTTTCTTCGAAGGCGATTGAGTTCGGGATCGTTGCCTGAGGGGATTCGGGGCACCCTCGAAATAGAACTTTGCGTCATTTCGAGGCCTCTGTTCCTTGCGGCTTACTCTATTCTCCCTCCCATTTTTCCGCTCCAGATTTCCCGGGACACCTACCGGCACGCCAAAGTCGCGAGCTTGGAGGATTGCCATGTCTCCAGCCTGAGTTACAGCCAATGTCCCATCTTGTTCTTTTTTACATTTAAATACCGTCGATTATATGGATTGGGCGGAAAAATAACAGGAATTCTCTCAATAATTTTAATGCCGAACCCCTCGAGTCCGATGACTTTCCGGGGATTATTGGTCATTAAGCGGATTTTCTTCAAGCCCAAATCCGCCAGGATCTGGGCGCCGACACCGTAATCCCGAAGGTCGGCTGAAAAGCCCAGATGCTCATTGGCCTCCACCGTGTCGAGTCCTTTATCCTGCAACGCATAGGCCTGAATCTTATTTTCCAGGCCGATGCCGCGTCCTTCCTGGCGCATATAGAGGACCACGCCGGATTTTTCATCGGCGACCCGTTTCAATGCGGCGCGCAGCTGCGCGCCGCAATCGCAGCGCAAGGATCCGAAAACGTCGCCGGTCAAGCACTGGCTGTGCACGCGAACCAGGGCAGACTTGACTTTGGCCGGATCGCCCATCACCAGCGCCAAATGATGTTCTCCGTCGGACATGGACCGATACAGCTTCAACTGAAACATGCCGAACTCCGTCGGCAGGGAAACGCTCCGCACGAACTCCACCAGCCGTTCCCGCCGCCGGCGCCAGGCGATAAGATCCGCAACGGATGTCATTTTCAAATGATGCCGGGCCGCGAATTTGCGCAGGTCGGGCAGACGGGCCATATGTCCGTCATCCCGCATGACTTCACAGATCACAGCGACGGGCTTTAATCCCGCCATGCGGGCCAGATCCACCGAGGCCTCCGTATGCCCCGCCCGGCACAGAACGCCTCCGTCCCGGGATTCCAGCGGGAACACGTGCCCAGGGCTGGCCAGATCCTCCGGCCGGGAGCGCTCATCAATCAGGATACGAATGGTCCGGGCCCGGTCGTGGGCGCTGATCCCCGTGGTAATCCCGTGACGCGCATCCACGGATTCCATAAATGCCGTGTGAAACGGGCCGGCATCATGATGCGACGACGCGCGCCCGATTTTCAGCCGGGCCAGTCGCTCCCCGGTCATTGCCACGCAGATCAATCCCCGGCCGTGCGTGGCCATGAAATTGATGACACGGTCGGTGGCTTTTTGTCCGGCAACGACCAGGTCACCCTCGTTTTCCCTCTGCTGATCGTCCACGATGACCACCATCCGGCCCAACCGCACGGACCGGATAACCTCCTCAACAGGATCAAACGGGGATCTGGCCGCAGATGGCGATATGAGACGGTTCATGACTGTTTGAGCTCCGCGACAAACGGGGCATATAAATGCTTGCCGGGACAGACGCTTTGGCCCAGATCACAGTGCCCGTAAATCGATCCGTGAGGAAGGGCATACTGGCGTTGGAGAGAATCCACCAGTTGGAAGAGGGAGTCAATCTGGTCGGCTGAAGGTTGTTGCTCCTCAAAATTGCCCAGGAGCATGACCCCCATGTTCTGCTTGTTCATACCGGACACATGGGCGCCCTCAAATGCCAGAGATCGTCCCTCCCAGATCCGCCCGGCATAATCAACGATAAAATGATATCCAATGTCGCCGTAATTTTTCTGCAGGTGCGCCGCCAGGATTCCATTCAAGTCGGCGACCACGTCCTCCGGCTGAACATGCGTGTTCATGATGTTGCCGGCATGATGAATGGTCAAACGGGAGAATCCGGTCGCCGGCCTGATCAGCGATAGCCGGGGCGCCAACGCGCTCCAGGTGGAACGCGGATAGATATTCAAATCGGGAAACAGCAGGGGCGCGACCACCGGCGCCGGACTGACCAATGTGCCCAAAACCCAGCGCGGTACAGTCAGCGCCGCCCCCGCCAGCAGGCAGGCGCGCAGGAAATCGCGACGCGATGAAAATGATGGTTGAAGGTTCATGATCCGTGAATATCCAAATTGATCACCTCGGGAACGGCAGGCCACCCGCGGGATTGTCCCGCTGCCCGGAGCCGGATCACGCATTGGGAACGAATTTCCAGGGCCATGTCCGAACTTTTCCGGCAGCGGCACGAACACCCAAGCACTGCGGCGGCCGCGGCATCCAGATGCCTCAAGCCCAGGATTCCCTTTCCCTGCGAATGGTCCCATACGCCGGCAATCCGATCGATCACGGCGTTGACCACGCGCAGCGCCGTCAATTCCAAGCCTCCCCGGCCCGGCCCCATGAGCCGCTGGATATCCACAATCCAGATGGCGCCCCGCGCCAGCGTGGCGGACGATTGCACAACGCGCGCATCCAGCAGGGCACGCCAATGAGGAACCGACAAATCACGCGCCAGCGCCGCTTCAACGAACGGCGGCGCCACGCGCCATACCGCTCCCTGGGCCTTGATAAACCGGCGCGCCGCCGTCTCTTCGCCGATTGCCCATAAGGCCCGTGCGATCAGCAATAGCAGATACTCGGACGCCAGCGCTTCATCCCGGTGATTATCTCGGATAAACGCCTCGACGGCCAGACTGAGTTCCCGCGCCGCACCGGGTCGATCCGGCGCGGCGGCCGCCAGCTCCGCCTCAATGTAGGCCGCCAGTTCGCCGATTCCGTTCCCGGATTCCTGTTGACAACTCCAGATCATTCCCTTCCGATCAGTCCTTTCACTTCCGTTAAAAACTGGTTGACATCCTTGAACCGCCGGTACACCGACGCGAACCGCACATAAGCCACTTCATCGAGTTTTTCCAGGCGTTCCATGACCTTTTCGCCGATGGCCGTGCTGGGCACCTCCCGATCGTATTCATTATCCAGTTCATTCACGATCGAATCCACCATGGTTTCCATCTGTTCCGCGCTGATCGGCCGTTTCTGGCAGGCGCGCAGGATGCCGCTCATCAGTTTATTGCGGTCCAAATCCTCGTGCCGGCCGTCCCGCTTGATCACCCGCAGGTTGGCCTTGATAATTTCCTCGTAGGTCGTAAAGCGATGGGCGCATTGCAGACAGGTCCGGCGGCGGCGGATGACGTCGCCTTCCCGGGCCGACCGGCTGTCAATGACCTTATCCTTCAGATAACCGCATTTCGGGCAACGCATACCGCAATCCTCCCCAACATCGGGTTGTCAAATCAGGATCAGGCGATTGATCTGAAAGCATATAATAAGGGGTATACCGCAAAAAGAAAGCACTATTGAACATCACCCAGCAATAAAACACACGGTCAGGATATGGAGTGCGGCAGCCATGCTGCCGTTTTGCCCCGCGAAGCTCCAGCTTCGCGGGAATAAAGCGCAAGCGCGGCTTGCGCACTCCACAACTCTAAACACGAATATAAGACATATCCCGGTAAAATTCCGCCTGCATTATCTTCCGTCGTCTTACGCAACGCCGGGCGCCGGCGCCAGGGCCGAGGTGCAGTTCGGGCACCGCACCGCACCTAGTGGAATCTTGGAACAGCAGAACGGGCAGGATTTGGTCGTGGGCGCCGGCGATGGCGCCGGAGACGGCGCCGGCGTCTGAGGAAATGCTCTTTGCTTTATCCGCTGGACAAACTGCACCAGCAGGAAAATGACGAACGCCATAATGATAAAATCAATAAATGTGTTGATAAATACGCCGATATTGAGGGTGGTGGCCCCGGCGGCCTTCGCCGCATCCAGCGTCGTGAAGCGGTGGCCCTGAAGGCTAAAACAGACCTTGGCAAAATCCACCTGGCTTACGAGCAGGCCGATCGGCGGCATGAGAATATCGTTGACGAGGGAGGTGACGATTTTTCCAAACGCACCCCCGATAATCACGCCGACCGCCATGTCCAGCACATTGCCCCGCATTGCAAATTCTTTGAATTCTTTCCACATGACTCCTTCTCCTCTGTTGCGTTTTTGTGTTGTATCCCGGCCGATTTCCCAAAGCGACGTTCCACCGGAACGGATCCCCGGAACCGGCAGGCTATTGGCGCGGCACGCAGCGCCCCTACCTCCAAAGGCGGATCCGCCTATCTCTGGCGGAAAATTCCCCTGCATTAAATCACGGGAGTTTTTTCTCGAACGTCATGACGCTCCCCGGCGCCAACCGCTCGCAGGGAAACCAGCCGGCCTGCAATTCCAGAACCGCCCAGGCTCCCCGCCCTCCCCACACCACCCGCCAGGGCGACACTGACGACACGATGCGCACAATACGCAAATCCCGGGAAACAAAAATCAGGTCCAAATCAAAGCGCATGAAAAATGTATGGATCGAGGGACACGGCGCCAGAAAAAGTCCCCGTCCCCTACCCATCGGAGGTCTTCCCATCAGGCCCCAAAAGCGCTGCCCAACCGTGTGCGCCAAGATGACGGAATCAACCGACCATCGGCCCTGAGACGTATAAAACACCGCCTGTCGTCCGGTTGTCCCCATGGAATGACTCCCTGTTCCTATGGTCGAAAACATAAATATTGTGATGTTTGGTGCGAGCGTCGCGCCAGCCGAGCAAGGTGTCCACGCGGTGGGTATAGCCAGAGGTTATGTCCCCGCGTGGAGAACGCAGCTCGGCCGGATGCGCCGCCGCATGCAAAAAAAACTTGTCTCATCCTGCGAGAAATGCGAATTGGCATCTGTTCAAGGCACAGCCTTGTTCTGTCTGACTGCGCTCGCGCATCAAGCTCACGGCCTCTTCTTTTTCCCATAGATTTGAGGATTCTGCCGGTGACACTCCTCGATCACGGCAATCTGGCGGCGAATCTGTTGCGGTGTGATTTCAAGCGGTGCGCCCCGGGTCAGTGTCTTGTAAAGCATGGTATAGAAGACGACCGACATGGACAGGCTGGGCTTGGAGGCCGTATACCTCTTGCCGTCGGCGGACGCCGGCGCCTGCTCCGGCCATTGCCCCTTGTGCCACTTCAAGGTCTCGGAGCAGTAACTCGGCGAACCGGACGCGCTGTTTAACGGTGTAACGATGAGCTTCTGCCGGGGCGCTTCGCCGGGCTTAAAATACTGCCATTCCATGCTTGCCTGCGTCCCTTTCATGCCGCCCCGCGTGCCGTAAACATTATAGGTGAAATCTGGAAACAAACAGCAGCTCGAAACTTCCAGGTCTATCAGAGGATGGCCCTTGCCGCTCAAAATCAACTTCACATGATCCTCGGCATCGCCGAAGGTATTGGCCCGATCCATGAAACAGCGCACTTCCGGCCGGCCGTCCCCGAAAAGCTGGAGCGCCTGATCCAGAGGATGGGGACCCGTGTTCAACAGACTGCCACCATTCCAGGCCTGGAGGGTCTGCCAGTCCCAGCGCCGGCTGAATCCGTTGAACGCGACGGAAATCTGAACAATCCGGCCCAGCACGCCCGAGTTAATGACTTTGCGGACCTGTTGAAAGTAGGGCGCATAACGAGCCTGTTGGTAAATCGCCAGAATGCGCCGCGCTTTTTTCGAAGCCGCGATCATCCGATCCACATCCTTAACCGTTGCCGCCATCGGTTTTTCACAGAGCGTGTGAAAACCGGCGTTCAACGCGGCGATCGTCACCGGCGCATGCCGACAACTGGGCGTGGCGTTGACAATCAGGTCAATATCCCGGCGCGGGAACAGATCGCGATAATCCGCGTAAACATCGCAATGGTATGCCGCCGCCGCCCATTTCCGGCGTTCCTCCAGCAAGTCCACGGCCGCCACGATCTTAAACCGCTTGGGATCAGTGGTTAAATAAGCGCCGTGAATATCCCGCCCGCTGCGCCCCTGTCCGATAATACCCACTCTGATAATTTTCATTAGATGACCCTTTCTTGATAAACTGCTGTTGACGCCGTCACTTGCCAAAATCTATTGTCCGAACCCCAGCCCTTTTTACCCGTCGTTAAAAAAATAAGTCTATAACCATTAGCTGAGGATTCAAGCAGAATCACGTCACCTGCGAATGGGATATTGGCCATAGTCCAGCCCGGCCTGGATAAATGCCTCGACATTGGCCAGCACCTTGGCCATTACATTGTCCGGCACCTGCATGCAGGTGCCCGCGTGTCCGCCGCTGGTCCGCAGGGCAAACCCGCCGCCGGGCGCCGCCACTCGAATGGCGGTCTTAACCTCTTCGCGGACCTCCTTCGGGGTCGCAAAAATAAATCGCTCCGATGCGATATTGCCGCTCAACATCATGCGATGCCCAACCCGGCGCTTGGCCTCCGCCAGGTTGACGTCCCCCGCTGGCGGATGTTCCAGCGGCTCAATGGCATCAATGCCCATGTCGGCCATCTGTTCCAGAAAATCCATGCAGTTCCCGTGGCAATGGGCCCGTAATTTTCCGCCATACCGATGAATGACGTCGTTGACCCGCTTGTCATAGGGAAAGACGAATTCATCGAATAATGCATGCCCCATCCACGGCGGCAACAGCATTTCATGAGCCGTGATCGCAAAATACGGGCCGATCCCATCCCGCATCATCGCATCAAGACTGTTCGCGATCTGGGTGTTCGCGGACTCCAGAAAGCGATGCATGGTTTCCCGTTCCTCATAAAACCAGGCATAGACTGATTCCATCGTGACGTTGCGCACCAGCGCTCCGAGCGGATGCTCCAACCCGATGATCGGCAACGCCCTCTCTCCAATATGGGCCGCTCTCTCCTGCCATTTGACCTTATTCCAGGTGAGTGGGGCGCGTGGAGTGTCCGTCAGCCGTAGAAAATCGTCGAAGGTGGCGATATATCGTTTTTCCCAGTGATAGTCCACGTCGTCGACCGGGTGATAAGTGATGGCCGTGAATGTCCCGGCCGCTGTTTCCAATACGTGCCGTTTTTTATGATGCCGACCGGGTTGATCCTCGATGATCGTTTCCTCCTGGCGGTGGATGGGAAATCCAAAGAAACCGCTATTAAGACCGGGCACCCCCTCCAGATTGTCGGCCTTGTCGTTGATCAATTCCATGAGGCGCGTGCCCGCAGGGTACCGCTGGGCATGTGCCGATATATTAACCTCGATCGGAATCCGGTCAGGTTCGCGAAACGACCAGGCTGTCTCAATACGCTGTTTGTGAGTCATCGTCATGAAAATAACTTCCGCTTAATCGGGTTATTTTTTTCTGGTCTTCCAGGCGTCGGTCTGAGTCTGATAGAATGTTTTGGCTCGTTTCAGCAGGCGCCGCGCCCATTCAAACTCGATGGCCAGAATGGCCAGGCCGGCGGGAATGACGATGAACGCCGGTCCCGGCAGAAAGATCATCGCAATGCCCACCAGCATGACACTCCCGCCGATGACCAGGATCACAAGTTTCTTAAGCTGATGCAAGGGAAGGTTCATATCCGTATGCCGACGATGATTGTTCCGGAATGATTCTTCGTTCGGTGGTCTTCGTTTTATCGTTGAGGAACATGCCCCGAAGCAGGATTGAAGTCAATGCAATTCACCGATTGATCTTTTGGTCAGCCTGAAGCATTTCCGTGGCGAAATGGCAGGCGCTCTTCCGGCCCGGCTTGACCTCCCGCAAGGCCGGATATTCCTTCCGGCAGCGGGGCACGGTGCGCGGACAACGCGCCTGCAGCGGACAGCCCGTTGTATTCCCGGTAACCGCGGGAACATCCCCTTTCAAGGCCGCGCGCGCATCCGCCGGCAGACGGCCGACCAGGCGTTTCCTGACATCCGGAACGGCCGCCAGCAATGCCTCCGTGTAGGGGTGCGCCGGATGCAGGAAAAAATCCCCGACCGGCCCCGCCTCCATTATGCGTCCGCGATACATCACCAGCACGCGCGCGCACATGTACCGTACCACGGCCAGATCGTGGGCAATCAGCAGTAACGCGCACTGCCGCTGGCAGCAGATGATTTTAAGCAGGTTAAGAATCTGGGCCTGGACCGACACGTCGAGCGCCGACACCGGCTCATCGGCGATCACCAGCGCCGGGTCCAGCGCCAGAGCCCGGGCAATACCGATCCGCTGGCGCTGGCCGCCGCTGAACTCATGGGGATAACGCCGGGCCGCGCCGGGATCCAGCTCGACCGACTTCAATAATTCCGCCACGCGGGCGCGCCGCTCATTCGCCGGCATACGGAAATGGATTTCCAGCGGCTCCTCGAGCGCCGCGCCCACCGTCATTTTCGGATTCAGCGAGCCGAACGGGTCCTGAAACACCATCTGGGCTTTCCGGCGGAACGCCTTCAGCGCCCGGCCTTTCAAGGCGCCGATATCCTGCCCCTCCATCCGGATCGCGCCGGCCTGAATCGGAACCAGGCGCAGAATGGCACGACCGGTGGTACTTTTACCACAGCCGCTTTCCCCGACCAGTCCGACGCTTTCACCGCGTTGCATGGAAAAGCTGATACCGTCCACGGCACGCACCGGCTGTTGCGGCGATCCGAAAGTCACCCGCAAGTTTTCAACTTCAAGCAATGGCATTTTCATAACCTAAAAATCCATAGGCAAGGGGTATTCGCTTGTGACGATAGTACATTGAGTCTACGAATCAAGTTGTTTTAGCGTTGCCGCACGAAAGGAATAATGGTAGAAGATGAAGATATCCGGAATGATATTTGGAGCATTGCTTACACGTTTTTCTTCCCTTGTTGACCACCGCGCCCGCTCCATCCCACCCATTCAAACCCCATAGCGGACGGCTCCGCGGCCTTGATACGGCATAGCACCCAGCGCGAAGCAGGCTCCCAACCGGCCTGCGCCGTCGCAGCCGGCAGGCCCTGTCCGCCATGCCTACTCCATCCTGATCTCTGAGAATCGGGACTACGAAGGCCGGGAGCGACGGCAGAAACGACTTTTTATCCCAATACTGCTTGGCCCCGTTGACTCCCGTCAGCCAAGGCTCTATACTCGCAGAACTTGGAATAAAACACTATTTGTTCGAGGAAAGGGTAATTCACCGTGATGACAGACTGCGATTGGATTCAGCGCACCATCCAGCATCGGGAGACTGACGCGGTTCCTTATAATTTCATATTTACACCTCCTGTGAAACGGATTGCCGAGGAGCACTATGGTCAAGACCTGGAAGAGAGCCTTTCCCTGCCGATTCGCATGACCAGGCTGAACTCCATCAAGCCGCTTTATGCGAATCCGAACCAATACGGTGAGACGATTACAGACGAATTCGGGGTGGTCTGGTCAACCAACGAAATCGACCGCGGCTCCCCGGTCGGCCCTTGCCTGCCGGAACCAGACCTCTCCCAATACATGTTTCCGAATCCTGCGAAAGAATCACGATTCACCCACATTAAAAATTGGTCCGCCCAACAGGAGGATCATTACAGGATTATCTGGGTGGGAGACCTATGGGAACGAGCCACGTTCATGCGCGGAATGGAATCCATCCTTATGGACGTTATCATAAACCCGATGTTCGTCCGGGACTTGCTCGATCGGCTCACCGAGTATATTCTGGAATCAATCCGGATCGTGATGGGAAAGGGCATGTTTGAGTGTATAGCCTTGAGCGACGATTATGGTGCGCAGCGCGGCTTGCTCATGTCTCCCGGGCATTGGCGGAAATTCGTGAAGCCTTGCCTCGCGAGAATCTACGGGTTGGCCAAAAGCCATGGACTTGCGGTCTTTCATCATTCGTGCGGGAATATCGTGCCGATCATAGGTGACCTGATAGAGCTGGGGCTAGACATCCTCCATCCCATTCAGCCCGAAGCAATGGATATCTTATTTCTCAAGAAAGAGTTTGGCAAGCATCTGACCTTTTGCGGCGGGATCTCCACACAGGATTTGCTCGTTTCAGGCACGCCGGACCAAGTGCGGTGTGAGGTGCAACGGCTGAAACGAGAGATGGCCGGAGGGGGTGGTTACATTTTGGAGCCCGGCATTACGATTCAGGCTGATGTTCCTCGACAGAACCTCTTAGCGCTAGTTGATGAAGCCCGTCAGCCTGCATTACGGCGGACTGATTGATTACGGAAATCAAGTTCGGTCTGATGGACGCGGGAACTCCGCCGCTGATCCGTGCCATTGCCTTCCCCATTCTTACACGATTTGGAGAGCGATTTGGGAAACTGTGTATTCACTACTGTTCTTGATTGGGCGCCGGTTCGAGAAGTACCCCGGCAAAAACAGCAGACCTCTGGTTCGGCACACGTCCGCCGCATCAGTGGAGGACGCAAAAAGAATCCATGGGGTGTGGCGATCCCAAGATGGGAATGAAACTTTCTTTTTTCTACATCCTTCCTCCGCCATTAATCTTCCTGACATCATTTATCTTTGCAATAATTAAAAATCCTGCATGGTCTTATTGGTTTATTTTGGTTTTGTTTGTAATACTAAATGTGGTATTATTTCCTGCGAGAAAGAAAGGCTGCAATTTGTGTGCCATGAGAGAGGTATGCTCCGGGAGTGCGGCAAAAAGCAAATAAACCACCTATCAAATCGTTGAAGCTGACGGCGTTTCACACAGCTGCTTAGCTCTATCGTCGGTCTAAGAAAGATAAGTCATGAACAAACGATTACCAACATGGTTGTGGGCAACCACAGCGGGTGCAGGTGTACTCGTCTTGGGATTGATGGACTGGCTGACGGGATATGAACTGAATTTCTTCGTGTTCTACTTTATGCCTGTATTGGTTGGCGCATGGTTTCTTGGGTTTGGGTCCTCCGTGGCGTTGGCTGTGCTTAGTGCCCTGGTATGGTTCGGAGCAGACTTCCTGTCAGGGCACGTATACTCCTCTCACATCTATGCAGTTTGGAACACTACAATCCGTCTCGTTTCTTTCCTCGCGATAGGATGGTCTGTGTCCAAAGTGCGGCATCTGCTTGATCGTGAGCACAACACCGCAGAGTCTTTGCGTCGGGCGCTTTCCGAAATCAAGGTTCTCGAAACCTTTCTCCCCATCTGCGCCCAATGTAAGACCTGAAAATTGCACGGAGGCGTGCAATTTTCACCCTCCGGGCCGTCGTAACCCCGCATTAATGCGGGGTTACAAGGGGTTAACCACTTGCGTTGAGCGGATAACCCATTGGGTTATCCGCCCAACGCGACGTCTTTTCG
>JAHIJO010000168.1 GCA_018898455.1 Verrucomicrobiota bacterium
CGACCGTAGCGCTATACCTTTGTATGCGCAAGGTCGGGAAGCCCGCAGACGGCCCAAGATCGCCGCAGCATTTTTCGAACCGAATTCGACACACTGCTGGGAGAACGGCATACTTGGGTTGCGGGCACAAGCCCGCGTTAGGAAGAACACGCTGACATCCGCGTAAATGACGCTGCCGTCTTTCCTTTGTACCGGAAGGCTGTTGGCCGTTATTAATTCGCGCCGCGCCTGCTTCTCGAACTGTTCCATGACATGCGTGAGATCTTTCGCAGGATGGATATCCGCGACCTGCATCGTGGTGATCTGGTCCGGAGCATACCCCAGCATCTCGCAAATAGCCTTGTTGCCAAGATGGAGCTTTTTGGATTCCGTATCAACCAGCAGGATCCCATCGGCCGCATTGTCGAAAATCGCCCTGAAACGCTGTTCGGATTCGTTGATCTCCTTCTCCGCCCGCTTGCGCTCGGTGATGTCACGTATAAATGCAAAGAATTTCCCAGTTTCACCCTTCACATAATTAACGCTGGATTCAATTTCAATAATTCTGCCATCTTTACATCTATGCCTGGTTTCAAAGCGATCATAGCCGACATTTAGTATTTTCTTTATGTGCTGAGCTATAATTTCTTCGGATTCCGCGGCCTCAATATCCCGGAGTTTCAAATGAATTAATTCGGCGCGGCTATAACCTATCATGGAACAATAAGCCTCATTGGCATCCAGGATGTTTCCCTGTTTATCAACAACATAAAAACCATCCATGGACATACGAAGAATAGTATAGGCTTCATCCACCGCCCGCTTGCGTTTGGTAATGTCTTCATAGGTTCCCAAGACCCCAATCACCGTGCCGTCCGGAGCATGCAGGGGCACCTTACTGGTGGATGTCCAATATGCCAAATGATCCGCCTTGATCAAGGGCTCCTCGAACCCGAGCTTGGAAGTATTGGTTTCCATCACCTGGCTGTCGTCGGCGCGATACCGCGGGGCATGATCCTTCCACACCAGGTCAAAATCGGATTTGCGGACAATATCCTTCGGGTCCGCCAATCCAACATCCTGGGCAAAGACCCGGTTGCATCCGAGATATAGCAAATCCTGGTCTTTCCAGAATACGGCCGAAGGTATGGTGTCCAGTACGAGTTGCAGCATCTGCTTGGACTGCTTCAGGCTATGTTCCACGCGCTTCATATCCGAGACATCAATGATCATCCCATCCCAGAGAATGGCTCCGTCTGACCGGCCTTCCGGCTGGGCGACGCAACTCAGCCACTTCATCGTGCCGCAGACCAGGAAACGCCCTTCCCAATGCCATGGACTGAGCGTCCGGGCTGATTCGTTAAGGGTCGTAAAAAACGAATTCCGGTCACCCGGATGAATAAATCCTAACACAAGCGCCGAATCTTGTTGAATGGCGTCGGGGGCGACGCCGATCAACTGGCGGCACTTCTCACTGACCAACGGAAATGAGATGGCGCCATCGAGCTTCATGAGAAGCTGATAAATGCCGCCGGGAATATTATCCGTCATTTTCTGAAATTTATTTTTACTCTCCACCAACAAGGCATGATTGGCCGTCAACTTGGCATGGGCCGCCCTCAATTCATCCAGGGTGCGTTCCTGGCGGGTAAAGGCGCGATAAAAGATCAGAGCGGCAATGAGAACGGCCAGCGTGACATCGCCCAGCATGAACAGGTAGTGATATGCAACCTTCAATTCCAAGTTAGTTTGGAAAATCCCCATCTGGAAAAGGAAAGTGTCAACAATGATTTCCAGCACACAGACACCGACAATCAGCACCACGATCAACAATAATAAACGTTTTTTCATGAATAAAGGTATCCGCAAGGCTTGATTACAGAACAATCGGTTTTACTTTTATGTTGTCTGCATTTTAGCCGGTAGTTCCGCCCATGTAAATCACGATTAGTTGCGCCCGGCGGCAGCGGGTTTGCATGTTGACCGATGGACAGGTTATGTTTATTCCCGGTCGGCATAACCCCGGATTTCTAATATGCGCGCTGTAGGTGCGCCGTGGGTGCTGGTAATCCCGATGCGAATTGCCGCCGTTTTCAAGGACGGTGAAAATAATTCCTTCCGGTGCCGTTGATGATTCCCCGCAACGGCACGCACCGTGCGCCAGGTGTTTTGTTCAAGCGCCTGGATGGTAAAATCCTTGACCAGCCGCTGGGGAATATTTGTCAGGATGTTGGGGCATGTGTAAATATGCTCCTCCTGGGTGAATATCAGGCGCTCTTCCAGATGGGAATCGAAGGTGAGCTGCAATCGTCCGATTATTTGCGGAGTTGGCCAGTGAAGTTCGATCCAGGCTTCGCCATCGGTCAGAAGCTGACTTTCCCAGCAATGTTCGCCGCTCTCGGTCTTTCGGGCTAGGCCGTCGATTACAGCTTCCGGGCCATTGTTCCCGGTACTGCCGCTGGCGATAATCATGGCCTTACGCGCCAGGTCATGCCCATCGCGGTTGACTTGTCCCGGAATGAAACAGTCGTCAGCCAGAAGCCGTTGCTGAATTTCCGCAATTCCTTCACCGGCCGCCTGGGGAGGTGTCCACCCGCGGCGGATACAGGCGGCGGCCGTGGCGCCGATGGCCTGGCCCATGACCGCACAGGTGCTCATGACGCGGGTGCTGGCAAACGCTATATGCGTGGCGCTTATATTGCGTCCCGCGAAAAACAGGTTGTCGATATTACGGCTGTAAAGACTCCGCAAGGGGATCGTGTACAGGGGCACACTTATCTGGCGGCAGGGATGTTCGGGACTGCGGAAACCTTCCACCGGATGGGTATCGATGGGCCAACCGCCATAGGCGACGGCATCGGGAAAGATACGGCCTGCTTCCAGGTCTTTCTGGCAGAGGATATAATCCCCAATGAACCGCCGGCTTTCGCGCTTGCCGGGGAGAACTCCCACCCATTCCAAAGCCCATTGGTCTGCCCCGTGATTGCCATGATTCTTGATGTGATCCCATACGCCGAGCACAATTTTTAGCAGTTCATCGCGAATTGCCTCATTGTCCGCGATCGGATCGAGCTGTCCACCCCACTCGATCCACCAATACCCGTAGCGATATCGACTGTGGCCACGATGTGCCAGCGATTCATCCGTCGGAAACGTGTGCGCCCAATCCGGTTTGACGAACGGCATGGGACGTCCCATATCCCTGGCCATGAACATCAGCGAACTGCCCAGGGAATACTTGTCCGCCGCTGAGTGAGCCAGACTTTCCCCGTAGTCGTCGGCTGCTTCACGGCCCCGGTGGAAATCGGCGCCGGCCTGCGCCGCTATGTGTCCATCACCACTGCAATCGGCAAAAAAGCGGCCGGCCAGTAAAAACTCCTGTTCACTGGCCAGTTGACGGACACGAACGGCTTCGATCCGACCGGCATTGGCCATCACCGGTTCCAGCGCCAGGCTGTTGAGATACAGGTCGAGTGAGGGTTCGCGTCGCACCCACTCGAACAGCAGCAAGTCCCACATGCTGGGACTGTTCTGTGGATTGCGAACCAGGTTTTCAAGGCGCAGTTCCTCGATAATCCCGGTTTCGCGCCTGGCCAAGCCGTCATATTTAGAATCGGCGCCGCAGACGTGCATCCTAATCTCGCTCGACGAGTTTCCGCCAAGCACCGGGCGGTCTTGGACCAGGGCGGTCCGGCACCCGTGGCGGGCGGCGGATATGGCCGCGCCCACGCCGGCCAGCCCACCGCCGATCACAACCAGATCATAGGATTTTTCTATTGTCACAAAGAACCGCTCCTTCCCTGGATATGGAACTGATGTCTGGTCGCCGGATTCAATAAAACTAGCAAATATTCAGGCCATCTAATTTTGGAGTGCGGTAGCCGACGCTACCATTTTTCCACCGCCGGCCTTCGCCGGAGCGGTTTCGCGCAGGCAGGCGAAGCAATGTCTTTGCGGAAAGCAAATCGGCAGCGCCGGCTACCGCACTCCATATAGTTTCTCGCCGGACAGGCGGTGCAGCCACCGGGACTTCCTTGAAAATAACAGGCGTAAAGCCTGCTCTACCTTCTGATGCATTATGCTGGTAGAGCCGGGTTCCTGCCCGCAGTGCTATCCGTCGGCTGACGGATTGCAGGCGGGTATACCGGCTATGGCTGCATTTTCAATCCATCAAATCCCGACCCGCCGCGGGGCGGGCAATTCTCAAAAGGAGTTTTAGCTGAAACTCAAATATGATAAGAATTCGCCTGCTGAAAATCAATGAATATTCGGGTTCGTCGGGTGACCACACGGTCTTTCAGGCATCTACCCCCGCAATCCCAGTCCGCCGCATATCTTCTTCCGGATCACCGTGCCCTGGAACGCTTCATTCCTCTTTGGTGACGGCTTTAGCGCCATGGTTATTTTCTGGCTTCAATGAAAGCCGAGCAGATGTAATGCTCGACGCCGCTTCCCGGATCCCAGTCCTTGATGAACGCGCGACTGGCTTCGTTGAGCGCGATGCGCACGTCGGCAAAGCCGGCCTTAGTCAGCATCGTTTCAAGCTCCTGGACCGTGACACTGCCGGAGATGCAGGCCGAAAGGTGCGTCTTGCCTGCCCAGCGCGTGCCCTTGAAAGGCCGGGTCTGGATCACGTCCGAAATGGCCAGGCGTCCCCCCGGACGCAGTACGCGGTACGTTTCATTGAACACCTGCTGTTTTTCCGGTGAAAGATTAATTACGCAATTTGACATGATAACGTCCACTGAATTATCGGCCGCCGGCAGGTGCTCGATCTCGCCCAGTCGGAACTCGATATTGGTATGCTTACCAACGCCGGCGCGGGCTTTGCTCAGCATTTCCGGCGTCATGTCCACGCCGATCACCCGGCCGGTTGGTCCCACCGCCTGCGCGGCAATGAAGCAATCCATGCCGGCGCCACTGCCGAGATCGAGCACGGTTTCGCCCGGCTGCAATAGCGCCATGGCCACCGGGTTGCCGCAGCCAAGCCCCAGGTTGACGTTCTCCGGCAACGCGGCAAGTTGGGCCTCGCTGTAGCCGAGCCGTCGGGCTATTGCGCGGAGATCCGCCGGCGGCGCGCCGGCATCACAGCATTGGGATTCGCCGCCGGAAGCACAGCACGGCGCCTGTCCGCCGGTTCCGGCCACGCGGCCGTAATGTTGCCGGACCATCCGGCGCGTTTGTTCAGGATGCTCGCTGTGCTTATTCATGATCGAATCCTTCTTATTAATCCGGCCTCAGGCTGCCTTGACATACCAGCGCCGCTTAAACCATAACGCCACATTCACCAAGCCGATCAAGGCCGGCACTTCCACCAGTGGCCCGATCACCGCGGCAAAAGCCGCGCCGTGATTGATGCCGAATACGCCCACTGCCACTGCGATGGCCAATTCAAAGTTGTTACTGGCCGCGGTAAAGGATAGCGTCGCCGACTTGGCGTAATCGGCCCCCGCCTGCCGGCTCATCCAGAAACTCAACAGGAACATGACTACGAAATAGATCAACAGCGGCACGGCGATCAGGATGACATGGCCCGGCTGGTGGATGATCTTTTCGCCTTGCAACGAGAACATCACCACGATCGTGAACAACAACGCCACCAGCGTGATTGGCGAGATCTTAGGGATGAACGCCGCATGATACCATTCTTTTCCCTTCAGCTTGACCAAAACCAGGCGCGTCAGCATACCCGCGATGAATGGGATGCCCAGGTAGATGAAAACGCTTTCGGCAACCTGCTTGATGGTGATGTTGACCACGGCCCCGGAGAGGCCCAACAGGGGCGGCAATTTGGTGATAAAAAACCAGGCAAATACGCTGTAGAAAAGCACCTGGAAGATCGAGTTGAAGGCCACCAGTCCGGCGCAATACTCGCAATTGCCCTTGGCCAGATCGTTCCACACGATGACCATGGCAATACAGCGCGCCAGTCCGATCATGATCAGCCCGATCATGAACTCCGGCTGATTGTGCAGAAAAGCGACCGCCAACAGGAACATCAGGATCGGTCCTACGATCCAGTTCTGAAGCAGACTCAAGCCCAGCACCTTGTAATCGCGGAAGACGTCGCCCAGTTCCTCGTATTTAACCTTCGCCAGAGGCGGATACATCATCAGAATCAGGCCGATGGCAATGGGAATGCTGGTTTGCGTCCCTTGCGGCCGCAGTGATCCAATCCAGTTTCCGAAGGCCGGCGCAACGTAACCCAGTAATACCCCGACCCCCATCGCGACAAAAATCCATAGGGTCAGATACCGGTCTAAAAAAGACAGCTTACTCGCAATCCTTTCCGCCATAACTTATATTCTCCTATCGTTTATTTATGGTATCGCTCAAGTCCATCGCCGTGCAGGCGCCGAACATGATGGCCACACCCAGCATAACCACTCCATATCGGGAATACCAATTTTTCCCTGGAGGGCGGATGGCCTTAGCCGCCATAATGCTTCAAACGCTCACCGTTCTACGTTTTGCCCATAGCAAAAGCGTCGAACTGAATACGACCGTTACACAGCCTGCTTCCTGGAAAATAACCGCAATAATTGGGGTCATCATTCCCATGACCCCCAATGTCAGCCCAATGACATTGTAGATCATGGAAAAGAAAATATTCAACTTGATTCGACGCATGACTTTCGCCGACATCCACATGAAATCGGCAACCCCGGACAGGTTATCGTTCATCAGGGTAACGTCGGCCGTTTCGATGGCCACATCCGTGCCGGCGGCGCCCATGGCGATCCCCACATCGGCCAAAGCGAGGGCCGGGGCGTCGTTAATGCCGTCGCCGATCATGCCAACCACATGACCTTCGGCTTGTAATTTTCTGACGAACTCCTGCTTTTGCTCGGGAAGCAGTTCGGCCTGAAAATCATCAACCCCAATCGCCGTGGCCACCGCTTCGGCCACCAGGGGATGATCGCCGGTCAGCATGGTAACGCGCTCGACCCCCATCGTTTTGAGCAAGCGGATGGTCTTGGAAATCTCCGGACGGATCTCATCGGCAATCGCCAGCAAACCAATCACTTCTTCGTTGTGCGCAACAAGGACGGCAGTGCGTCCTTGCGCCGATTGTTTTACAATCTCACGATCAACCCGGGGGACGATGGTCACTCCGGCTTCCTGAAGGAACGTTTGCTTCCCGACCAGAATCTTTGCGCTGTTCCAGCGGGACTTAACCCCCATGCCGGTCGCGCTCTCGAATTGTTCGGGGTCGGGAATGTCGAGTTTCCTCTCTTTGCCGGCAGTCAGGATGGAACGCGCCAACGGGTGCTCGGAATACTTTTCCGCGATGCATGCCAGGCGCAGGATGTCTTCCGGGCTTTTACCGTTTAAGGAGATGATGCCCTCAACCCTGGGCCGGCCGAAGGTGAAAGTTCCCGTCTTGTCCACGAGCAAGCGCGTGATCTTGTGCCCCAGTTCCAGAAAGATACCGCCTTTGATAAGTACCGCCCGGCGCGCCAGATTGGAGACACCGGCGGTCACTGCCGTGGGCGTGGCGATGGCGAACGCGCAGGGGCAGGCCACAAGCAGGACGGAAACAGCAACCTTGACATCACCGGACATGACAAAGGCGCCGATCGCCAGTATAACCACCGCCGGCAGAAACCAGGTGGTAAAACGATCCGCCATATTCTGAATAGGCGCGCGCGTGCCCTGCGCTTCCTGAACCAGATGCACGATTCTGGCCAGCGTAGTGCCTTCGCCCACCTTTTCCGTGCGAATGTCAAGGCGACCGGACTCGTTGAGGGTCCCGCTAAACACACTGCTTCCAAGGAACTTCTCCACCGGCATGAACTCGCCGGTGATCGGCGCCTGGTTGACACTGCTGGCCCCGGCAATCACCACGCCATCCACCGGGATCCGCGCGCCGGGTTTCACCACCACAACGTCACCCACGAGAAGTTCGGCAACCGGGACGATGACCTCTTCCCCTTGTCGGCGAACGGTCGCCAGGCTGGGGGCAAAATCCAGAAGGTCACGGATGCTCTTCCGGGTTTTATCCAAGGTGTAGGACTCCAGCGCCCCGGCGACGGCCATGATGAAGACGATAACGGCGGCGGGCCTGAACTCACTGATCGCCATTGTGGCCAAGAGTGCGACCACGACAAACACGTTGACCGTGATCTTCCGCTTGAAAGCATCCTTGAACCCGGAAACAAACCTTTGAAAGCCGCCGAATATGACGGCGCCAATGGCGAGCGCCGCATTAACAAAAACAGGACCGATTTCCCAATGCGCGAGAATCCAGCTTGCCAGGGTCAGTACCGCTACAGCCACCGGAACAATGGACAAGACTGCAAGGTCATTATACGTTGAGCCAAGCTGTCTTTCATTCCGGCTCATTCTTCAACGCTCCTTTATTGTAATGGGGCAGTCAGGGGAGATTGTAACCCAAGTACACAGACGGCTCGGCAGGGATCCAGCCTTCGTAGCCAAGGGCTTTGCTCCGGCGGAGTAGGCCGCCTCACCCCACCGATTGCATCTAAGGCAAGGTGAACCGTCGCTGGTGAGCCGCTCTCCCCCAGTCAGCCATTACGCTCGATGCTCCCAGGACAGGGATCGGAACGATATTCTTACCGCTACTTGTTACAGCAAGCAGCGGGAGCGTCATTCTTCTTTTCGGCTTTTCCCTTGCCCTGGCCCGGTTGGGCAGGACCGCAACAATTTCCGCCGGAACCGCAACAGCCGCCGGTCTTGGTCATGGATTCCCATATTGCGGCCAAGACGCCTTTTTTCTGTTTCTGTTCTTTCATATTAGTTCCCATTGTCATATCTCCCTTGAAACAACCGGGGCAACCCGGCCCAATTTTATTCTGTCTGCCGCTTCTGGAGCCGGCCTGCCCGCAGGCCGGTCCGTTGTTTCTTCACCATCAAATCCCGACCCGTCGCGGGGCGGGCAATTTTGCTCCTTTTGTTCTTGCTGACTATCCGATCAAGACACTTGTTTTTGCGTGTTGGATATTCTGCGGTTCGATCGGGGTGTCGCTCCTCCTTAGAACGTTGCCAAAAGATAGAAGCCTGCGCAGACGAGCAAAATGCCGGCTACGATCCGGATCACGGCCTCCGCTTTCTGCAATTTGATCGCCGCTTTCCCCAACGAAACACCCAGCAGGATGGCGCCGAGCGGCAGGCTGAACCCCACGCCAAACGCCGCCATGAGGACCATGCCCCAGAGTACCCGGCCCATCAATACACTGGCGCCGATGACGATGAAGATTCCGGGATTACAGGGCAGCGAACTGGCCGCCACCCCACCCCCCATCAGTAATCCCACCACCATCGTACCCAGCATCCCATGGACGGCAGTCCGCGATTCCGCCTTGCGAGTGAACTGCGACAGTTTCACCGGAAACAACTTGAGCGCGGCGAGTCCCAGGATGACGGCAATGGCGCCCGCAAAGATCTTCCAGTATCTGCCGAGCAGTGCCTGCGCCGCCTGGCCCACAAACCCAGCCACAAACCCCAGTACGATCAACGCCAGCGTGGTTCCAATCATGAACGCGATTGCGGACACGAAGGCGGTGCGCCGGTTGGAATCCTGTCGCGTGCCCGAGTAGGCCACCAGCATTCCCATGGCCGGCAATGTGCAACAGGCGCTGGCCACCGCGCTCGCCAGTCCCAACAGGAACGCCAGAGGCAATGCCGCCGGCCCCAGGCTGGCCGCTTGAAGAGCATCTGTTATCCAATTAAGCATTTACAAAGCCTCCCGATGCGATTTGAATACCGCGAGTCAAACGAACCGCAGAATATCGAACAAGGAATGTCGAATCGCGAAGTCATTGCCGCCCTTTCGTTGCCGTCTTTACGCGCTTCACGAATATGGAGATCAACTCGTCGGTCTCCCTGATCCGCGGATCGAGTGTTGACACCGGTTTGAGCAATTCGGCACGCCTGATCATCAACAGCCAGACTCTGGTTTCCCGCAACTCCTTGAGCACGATCTTGAGCTTATGCACGAAATCGCCGCGTGATTCGGCACTCTGGGCTTCTCCGTAGTTGGGCGCCGGGGAGGTGCCGCTTCTGCTGAGTTGACCGCGGATGTGATTGCCCACAGGCGTCTTGGGAAGAGCCTCGGCCACTCGGATCACGCGCACGGCGAACGAAATCAAGCGGTCTTCAAGATCGAACAGTCTGTCCTTCATGATTGGGAGTTCCTTATTCGACATTCTGCTGTTCATCTTTTCCGAAGCGCGCGATGCGTCAGAGTTGTGTGTCATAATGCCGTTCACTAATTACAGTCCGCCGGACCGCAGCCAGCCGATGAAGGCCCGCATCCCCCGGTGCGCGATGCGGCGATAAATCCCTGAATAAGCTTGGGTTCCGTGATCTCCCCGGAAACCGCGCTCATCCCGCGCCCCTTGACCACGGCCAGCACTCCCGGCACCGGCATTTGCGTTGCGATTTGTTCATAGTCGCGCGATCCCATTTTCAACATGAAGAGTCCGATCTTGACGCGCGCCTGGGATTCGATCGTCCGCGCTGCGCTCCGCATGGGAGTCAGGGGCGCCTTGACCGTTGGCTCGTTCTTACCGGCCAGGAATACGAACACCCCGCCCGTATCGGCGGCCACCTTGTTCAGATCGGAAAGCGCTCCGATTTCTTGTACGGCAATCGTGTCCGTGGCGGTGGGCGTCTCGTTCGTTGCGGATACAGCGCCGACGGCCGGTGCTGACGCCTGGCCGGCGGTTGACATAGACACAAAATCTGTCGCCGTTTTTTCGGCCGTGGCATTGTTGTTCTTGATCATGGCCCGCGCCACAAGTGCTCCGGCGGCAAGAATGATAACCGCTCCCACAATCCAGCGTATTCGCCCTGACGGACCGGCGGCATGGCAACCGCACCCGGGACCGCAGGCCGCCGCCTCCTGTTTCAATGCTTCCATGTTATCGGTCGGTTTCCGGTCTTCATTTATTATGGTCATAGGTCGTTCCTCTCCATGATAATAGCAGGCGAAAAGCTGCTCTACCTCCTGATGCATTATGCTGGTAATGCCGGTTTACTGCCCGCAGTGCTATCCGTCGGCTGACGGATTGCAGGCGGGTATACCGGCTACGGCTTCATTTTCAATTAATTAAATCCCGACCCGCCGCGTCACTACGCTTGCGCTCCGCAAGCGGCGTGGCAACCCATCCGCCTGAGGCGGAGAACCGCAGAATCTCGAAGTGAGCTTCGCGTATGTGGTTCCCCTTCCTATCCTTCGATATTCATTATTCTGCGGTTCGTCAAACTGCGGTTTATTTATCTTGTTTTTTATAGCCGTTCCTGATGGATGAGGCACTAACGTGGCTTGCAGAAGAGCCTGCGGCACAGGATTGCCATATCCTCTCCGCAAATCCGCTTTAGACGATTCCGATCCTCGACCATCCGGCGGGTCTTCGCCATATCCTTAAACAACAATGCAAGCAACTTACCCGCCGATGGGGTTCTGAACTCTTTGGACAGACGGTAATACATCCAGCGTCCGTCTTTCCGGCTCTCCACCAGCCGCGCGGCGCGCAGGATCGTCAGGTGCTTCGAGACCGTGGACGGCGCCAGCTCCAGCAGGGCGATGAGCTGGCACACGCACAGCTCTCCGCCCTTGAGCGCAAAGAGCGTGCGCAGACGATTTTCATCGGCCAGCGCCTTGAGAACCTCCATGATTTCCCGCATGCGCGTTCCTTTCATTTCGACATGTGGCGAAGTATAACACATAGATAATTCGAGTCAATTCAAAATTATTGATGAAGGACTGAGATGTTTTCTGTCCGCTTCCCGGCATGGACGGATAACAGATGGAGGGGCTATTACTCGGCCGTCATCTTCAGCGAGACATCCTTCGGCAGAGCCACGCCTGCCGCCACCTGCATGGCCTTGAAGACGCCAATTGGCGCGGCGCAGGCGGCGCAACATCCCTTCAGAATCTCGCGCGCAGTTGTCAGGACCACTCCATCCGTTCCCGCCCCGATCTCAGCATAACCGTCCACCTGCCCCCTGGCGATCAACGCCTCTCCGAATTTACGCGCCTTCTCGCACGCGCTCGCGATCCGGAAGGTCACATTCTGCGAATCCTCGCTCTCGGCATGGATCTTTGTCTGAAATCCGCAGATCCCGCCATCCACCACAACCAATGCTTTCATATTGCCTCCCGCTTATCGCGCCGTGTAGATCAAATACAACCCGCCCAGCAACACCAACCCGCCGCAGACCTTCTTCAGAATCACCGCGCCTTTGGACTTCTCGTTCCAGTTGAGGTAATGCTGGACTACTTCTGTGAAGGTCCCCGCCATGACGATCACGGAACAATGTCCCACGCCATAGAGCAAGAGCAATCCAATCCCATAGGACAAGTTCGTGGCCGCCAGTTTGAACGTCACGCCAAGCATCGGCGCCATGTAGGCAAATGTGCAGGGACCGAGGGCAATCCCAAATACCAGACCGAGAATGAACGCAGCCAGCATTCCTTTGCGTCGCATCCCCGGCTGAGCCGCCGCCGGCATGGGCAAGCGAAGGGCATCGAGGAGATAGAGTCCCACGATGAAGAAAATGACAGCCACGGCGTAGTTGCCCCAGCGGCCAACATCGCCCAGCATACGCCCGGCCGCCGCCGTGATGGCGCCAATCACGCCGATCGTGATGAGGATGCCGACCGCAAACAGCGTGGAGATCCAGAAAGCCCGGCGCGTTGTGATCTGGCCCTGCCGGTCAATAAACCCTACTATCAGCGGGATGCTCGCCAGGTGGCAGGGACTCAACAGAATGCTGAGAATGCCCCAGATAAACGCGGCGCTGACAGCCAACACCGGTGTGCCTTCAACGGCATGGGTTAATGCTGTGAATAATTGTTCCATGATACTTCAATGTTTCAACGGCTTGTGTTGACATTCGGATCGCTGATCGCCGATACTTGAAGCTCTATGCCCAATTCCCGCCACTTTGCCAGGATGTCCTCCTTGCCGAAAAACCCTTCGTGACGGAACAGCTCTTTCCCCGTCGCATCATAGAAAATCTGCGTGGGAATGACCTTGATTCCATATTTGCCGCCCGCATCCGGGTTTTCCCAGACGTCAATGAACTGGACGTCCATTTTCCCGGCGTACGTTTTTTTGAGGTCTTCCAGGATCGGGGCCATCATTTTGCAGGGAATGCATTTAGTGGCGCCCAGATCTACCAGTCGTGGCAGGGATTGCTCCCGGTCTGCAGTTGCCGCCGGGGCCGTCTTCACGGCCGGCATAGATTCCGATTGTTTCATGTTTCTGGCGACGACCACGGCGATAAGCGCCACGGCCAACCCAATCCAGATCCACTTGCCCGGCCCGCTACAGCAACTTCCGCTGCCGCATCCGCAGGCGGAGCCATCGTCCTTTTGTCCGTTCTCGTTTGACATGTTGTTCTCCTCCTATGTTGGTGGAATGATGGAAGAAAGTCAGGTCACGGCAATGGCGCACTCCTCCAGTATTCCATGTTTCCAACATTCCAATCTTCCAGCATTCTACTATTTCAGCATCTTCTTGATTTCTTCCGAACTCAACACCTTTCCCGCGCTCTTCACCTGGCCATCCACCACGAGCGCGGGCGTGATCATCACGCCGAACTTTATGATGTCCGTGATCTTTTCGACTTTCTCCACCTGCGCCTCGATGGCGAGGGCTTTCACCGCCGCTTCTGCGTTGGCCATCAATATTTTGCACTTCGGGCAACCCGTTCCGAGTATCTGAATCTTCTTCATGGTTTCCTCTCTGTATCTGTGGCCGGCATCGGTGATGCCGGATTTCCGTGATCAGCGATCGCGTCCAAAGAAATTAGGACACCAACCTGCCGTATACCAGCCCCGTCACCGTCGCCAAGACCACCACCAGCCCGATAAATGCCAGTGTCTTCCTCGGCCCCAGAATCGAGTTGATCACCAGCATGTTCGGGAGCGAGAGCGCCGGACCGGCCAGCAGCAGTGCCAGCGCCGGGCCTTGCCCCATGCCGCTGTCAATCAGGCCGCGCAAAATGGGCACCTCCGTCAGGGTCGCAAAATACATGAGCGCGCCGGTGATCGAGGCAAAGAAATTGGTCCACACCGGCCAGAGCAGATTCAGCCAGGGCAGTGATGCTCCGTCACGTCCGATCAGGGTCAGCAACGTTTGCGGCGAATCCCCCACCAGGGACTGGATCCAGACATTGGGCACCATGCCCGCGTCCTTGCTTTCAGGGCTACCCAGGAAAAAGCCGGCCGCCAGCACGCCGGCAAAGAGCAAAGGCAGAATTTGCTTGGCAAACCCCCACGTCTGGTCGCGCCAATCATTGAGTTCCACGCCGCCGAAAAATGTCAGACTCGCCAGCCCGGCTGATCCGGCCGCGAAGGCAATGATGGGATGATTCGGAAACAGGAATGCCAGGATCACCGCCGGGACGGCGGCAGCCACGACACGCCACAGTTTCAGACCAAAGAACCGCCACAAGCAAAAGCCAAGCAGAGCCGCAAAGCCCGACGCAATCAGCCACTTGGCCTTGAAAATCACAAACCATAGGCCCACCGGATCAAGAGGCCTGCCCCAGTTTGCGAAAACCAGGATCCCGACCATAGCCAGAAAGTAGACCGTCACCTGCCCCAGCGGCCGGTCCCCAGGCTCATCCTTTCCGCCAAACACGGCCTGGGTCTGCGCCGCCTTGGCGCGTTCTTCCTTAAAAAAAAACAGGTGCATCAACAGGCCGATGACGACACTGAACACGATCGCGCCGACCGCGCGCGCCACGCCTAATTGCCAACCCAGCACACGCGCCGTCAGCACAATGGCCAGCACATTGATCGCCGGTCCGGAATAGAGGAAAGCGACCGCCGGGCCCAGTCCCGCGCCGCGCATGTAGATACTGCCGAAGATCGGGAGCACCGTGCAGGAACAGACCGCCAGGATTGTGCCGGAAACCGACGCCACGCCGTAAGCCAGCGCCTTGTTCGCCTTCGGTCCGAAATACTTCATCACGGCATTTTGACTGACGAAGACGCCGATGGCGCCCGCGATAAAGAAAGCCGGTACGAGGCAAAGCAGGACATGCTCCCGTGCATACCAGCGGGACAGTCGGAAGGCCTCGATGATGGCGCCCTGGAAACGCGGCGCCTCAATGGGCAGATAATAAAGAATGCCGAACGCCGCGATCAGCCACAATAAGGTTTTATACTCTTTCATTTCAAAAGCCGCCGCTGATCCTTAGCCGTCGTTTTCATTACGGATTCGGCGCACTCAAAGAAACTCACCACGCAGGGACAACGCAGGCTGTAGAACACCTGCACTCCTCGTTTTTCACACTGAACGATGCCGGCATTCTTTAAGACCAAAAGATGCTTGGAAACCGTGGACATATCCGATCCCACCCATTGCCGGATGTCGCAGACACAGCGCGGCCCCGGGATCAATTTATCCACAATCAACAATCGGGCCGGATGCGCCAAGGCCTTGATGATTCGGGCCCGCGCTTCATATTTCGCCTGTTGTCGGGTCTTCATGGCGATTCCTTTCAGAATTAATACATGGCAATATTGCCAAATAACAAAATATAGGTCAAGGGAAATTTTTATTGTGAAATTATTGTCTTGAATAAAAAAAAGCTTTCTTCACAATGGATTAAAAGAGTGTATTGGAGTTGTTTCTTTTTCACTGGACTAAACTAAGGTCGTGCACGGAAAAGGACTGAAATAATCCATGTCATTACGCGTGGCGACATTTCAAAGTGATGCCACCCCGCCCCTGGGTACGCCGCTTTGTTTCGGCGGTTGCAAACCGGCTCTGCGCATTGTCGATCCGTTATCCGTACGCGGAGTGGTTCTGCTCCCGGAGAATGATGCCCCAGTGGTGCTGTGCGCGGTGGATTGGGTTGGCATTGCCGGCGCCTCCCACGATCGATGGCGGGAACAACTGGCCGGGGCGGCCGGAACAACGGCGGATCGCGTGGCAGTGCACTGCTTGCATCAGCATGATACACCGGGCGCTTCTCAGGATGCCGCCAGCTTGTCGGCAGAGTGCGGGCTGACCAACGGCAGTCTTGATCCTGATTTGGAAAACAGGATTATTGCACTCGCCGCCGACACCTTGCGCGAATCCTTGAATCATGCCATCGCCATCACCCATCTGGCCGTCGGGATGGCCCGCGTCAACCGCTTTGCTTCCAACCGCCGGATTCTCGGGCCTGACGGCAAAGTCGAATACACCCGGTGGAGCGCCTGTGTCGATGAGGCTGTTCGCGCCCGGTCTGAGGGAATCATCGATCCGTTTCTCAGACTCATCAGCTTCTGGGCGGACACGACGCCGGTGGCCTCTTTGACGTATTATGCCACCCATCCGCAAAGTTTCTATCGCCGCGGTGCGGTCAGCGCCGATACTGTCGGGTTGGCTCGATCGTTGCGGGAAGCTACGGTCCCCGAAGCCGCGCATATCCATTTTAATGGTGCCGGAGGGAATGTGACGGCGGGAAAATACAATGACGGTTCGCCGCAGAATCGGCTTCGGCTGGCGCGGAGGCTGGCGCAGGGGATGGAAGAAGCATGGGATACATCCATCAAAATACCGGTCACTTCCGGCATGCTGGAATGGAGGGTGAAATCCGTGGCCTTGCCGGCAAGCCCTCTCATTCCGGATGAAGAGACGCTGTTGCTCCGGCTGAAAACGCCCAAGGCGGATATGGACCACATGACTCGCGCCATCAGCTTCCTGCGGCGGATAAAATCAGGTCATAAATTCGACCTGACCTGCCTGCGTTTAGGTCCGGCGTTTGTCCTGCATATGCCCGGCGAGCTGTTCGTGGAATATCAGTTGGCAGCTCAAGCTCTCAGGCCGAATGAAATGGTCTGCATGGCGGCCTATGGCGATTACTGCATGGGCTATATCGGCACAAGGGCAGCCTACGATCAGGGCGGATATGAAACAAAACCGGGCACATCGAAGGTTGGACCGGATGTTGAAGATGTGTTGATGAACGCCATTCGCGATTTGCTGAAGAGTTGATTGTCCCCGGCATCGGTGAAGGAATATGTGGCGACCTTTGGGGCTTGGCGATAATGCCTCAGAGTTACAGGGGGAATGTGGCGCAACCGAGTTGGGCAGAGGGCTTCAGTTGTAGCGGCCGTTCGATAGAACGATCCGTCAGCTGACGGACCGTTCTTCCCGCTGGAAGCGGGACAAAATCGAGCTGCGTCTATACTCCCCTGTAACTGTGGCATTACTCTTGACGTGAGAACTTCCTGGGAAGGGGCCCATGCATAAATTATCAGGTAAAACGCGCCGGCACCTGGCTCAGCTGGAATGTTTAGCCCGTCGGATGATATTGTACAAGCGGGACGCAGCAACGCGTCTGGCGGAAACCCGAAAACTCTTCGGCCGCTCCGTCTGCCTCGTGGATATTCACACCCATTCTCTTCATAGTGACGGACTGGGTACGGTTGCAGAAAATGCCGAGCGTGTCCGTGATTTTGGATTGGATTTCTTTTTTGCCACCGACCACGCCAGTCTACGACAAAAACAGGCGGTCAAGGGTCTGGATCATGCCGGCTGGGGTCAGGAACCCGGCGTCGGACACCAACACATCGGACTGCTGGCCAATACCCGCCTTTTTCGGCCGCGCCTGGATTCCATCGGCGCCGACTTTCAACGGGCCCGCCGGCTGGCGCCCTTCGTGTGGATTCCCCACCCCACCGGCTGGTATCCCACAACCCGTTACACCCCGGAACAGATCGAGTCGCTCCGCCAGCTGGGACCGGCATTCGCCATGGAAATCATCAACGGCGCGTGTCAATCCGTGCAAGCCTATGACGTCACGGACCAGCAAGCCGGCCTGGTGTGGGATCGCCTGCTGGGCGACGGTATAAAAATCACCGCCGTAGCCGGTAGTGACGCGCATAATCCATTCGACATTGGCACGACCTGGACGGGTGTTTTTGCGTCACGCCGATCGTCTCCCGCCATCATTCAAGCCCTGAACCGGGGACTCTGCTTTGCTTCCGAGTCTACGCTTCTGAACTTTTCCTGTAACGGCAAACCAATGGGAACAACACTCCGCACCCGTCCCAAGGCAACATTATCCTTCCATTTCCGCGTCGCAGATGCCGGCGGGATTGCATCCATCCGGATCATTTCACAAGGCCGGGTACTAAAAAATATCCGCGGTGAATCCCTAAAGGTCATCGAAGGCCGCCTGACCCAACGAGCCCCCGTGAGTCCGGCCTATTACCGACTGGAAACCACGGCCAGCGACGAGCGTCGGGCGTTTTCCACTCCGATCTATATCGAGCCGGCCGCCTGAGATTAGGGGTAATTCACGCCCAAGTCGTCCAACGGACGACGAAGCTTGAATGTTGAAAAAGATACACACGCGAACCACGTAAAATGACGCGAACAAGCCAGAAACATTACTGAAAGGACCATCCATGAATTCGATGCTCAAGACTATCGCGGTGGCCATGGTATGTGGAACTCTCTTGGCGCCGATCTGGGGCCAAAGTGAGGAACTCCAGCCGATTCAGCTCCCGAAACCGCGCCTGGAGGCGGGAAAACCGCTCATGCAGGTACTGAAAGATCGCAAATCCTCGCGCGTATTCAGTTCGGAAAAATTACCGATCCAGACGATCGCGGATCTGCTCTGGGCCGCCTGCGGCATTAACCGCGCTGATTCCGGCAAACGGACGGCGCCTACGGCCGTCAACTGGCAGGAAATCGATGTCTATATTGCCACCGCTGAAGGATTGTATCTATACGATGCGGTCGCTCATGGGTTGAAGCCGGTGGCGGCGGGGGACATCCGGGAATTAACTGGAAAGAACGCGTTTGTCAAGGATGCGCCGGTCAACCTGATTTTCGTGGCAGACTTGGCCAAGATGGGCAAGGCATCGGTCCCGAACAAGGATTTCTATGCGGCAACGGACACGGGTTTCGTGAGCCAGAACGTGTACCTGTTCTGCGCGTCCGAAGGTTTGGCGACAGTTGTACGCGGCAGCATCGATCGCCCGGCTCTGGCCAAAGCTATGCACTTGCGGCCAGACCAGAAAATCGTTCTGGCCCAGACGGTCGGATTGCCTAAAAAGGCAGTTCAGAAGGAGTAAATTAGGTTAAATGAGAAGGCTGATCTCCCCAGCTGCGAGCTGTGATATAATAATCACGCTCAAAGTAATAACGGCCTTGATGGGTCATAGCGCATAAGGAGACCAGCCATGAAAAAAGGTATCACGATCGGGATGGATTTGGGAGACAAAAAACACC
Source organism: Verrucomicrobiota bacterium (assembly GCA_018898455.1). Classification (GTDB taxonomy): domain Bacteria; phylum Verrucomicrobiota; class Kiritimatiellia; order JAAZAB01; family JAAZAB01; genus JAHIJO01. The sequence continues at coordinate 19,194 of JAHIJO010000168.1, forward strand.
AGGTATGCATTCTGGATAAAACGGGAAAGATCATTGCGGAAGAGGCCGTGACCGGCACGCGCGCGGCAATGACCGTCTTTTTCAAGCAATACCGCGGGGCTGTGGTGGCGATGGAAACCGGCACCCATTCCAGATGGGTCAGCCAGATAGCGGAAGCGGAGGGGTTGCAAGTGTTGGTTGGGAACGCACCCGAATGGTCAACCGTAGGCCCCTATCTTGGATTGGTCCCGCGGCTCGATCAATTTCCAATACAGGTCTGTCATCCTGCCTGCCCGCCCTAGCCTTGGCGACGGCGGGAACGAAGTGAAGAGCCTGTCCTGAGTTTACCGAAGGAATCTCGGCCACCTTGATCGGTATGGCAGAGATTCCTCGCTACACTCGGAATGACAATCTATGTAACATTGCACCCCTGTACCATTAACGTTGATACCGCCGGCCCCGGCTCCCCCCGGGACGGGAACGGGGGGGACGATACGCAGGTCGTCGTGACCCGGCGGTGGCCACCTTTTGCGCAATGGCATCCGGGATTTGCAGGTATGTATCCTCCGGCTGAATGCAAGGTAACGGCCGGCCGATAAATTTCTCAATGGCCGGCAAAACAAACGCGCCTTCCTCGCAGGCAAAGGTAATGGCAATGCCCGTGGCGCCCGCCCGGCCGGTCCGCCCGATGCGATGCACATAATCTTCAGCTTCTTCCGGAATATCGTAGTTGACAACATGGCTGATGGCTTCCACGTGAATGCCGCGCCCGGCCACGTCGGTGGCAATGACCACCCGGATGCGGCCGGCGCGAAAATCTTCCAGAATCCGAATGCGTTTTTCCTGGGGCACTTCTCCCGACAACTGAGCGCAGGGAATGCCCGCCAGCGCCAACCGTCGTGCCAGCCGGTCCACGCCATCGCGCCGGTTCCGAAATACAAGGACGCGCTTCATCGGTTCATGCTGAAGCAAATTGAACAACAAGGCGAATTTTTTCCTGGCGCTGACCGCGAATACCCTTTGATCAGTGGCTAGCACCGTCACCTGTTCCGGCTCGACTTCAACCAGCAGTGGATCCTTCATCCACCGCGAGGCCAGACGGAGAATATCCTGGCTGAGCGTGGCGCTGAACAGCATGGTCTGGCGGCGCTCCCGGGGCGGCAGACTGTAAATAATCCGTTTCACGTCCGGGATGAAGCCCATATCCAGCATCCGGTCAGCCTCATCGAGCACCAGCACCTCCACTCGTCCCAGGTTGAGCAGGCCCGAACTGCGGAAATCCAGGAGCCGGCCCGGCGTGGCCACGACCAGATCGATATTCGGACTGCGCAACTGGTCCTGCTGTTTTTTGTAATCCATACCGCCAAAAATAACGAGGTTCCTGAACCGGCAGTATTTTCCCAAACACTGGGCATCCTTAAAAATCTGGAGCGCCAGTTCCCGGGTTGGGGCCAGCACCAGCGCCCGGGGCATGCCATTCCGGCTTGGAGTGGTCAGCGGATGACGGAGCAGACGGGTAAAAATACCTATCAAAAAAGCCGCCGTTTTGCCCGTCCCGGTTTGCGCCCGTCCTCCGGCATCCCGGCCGGCCAGCAGGGCCGGCAGGATTTGGGACTGGATGGGCGTGCAGTAGGAAAACTTCTGATCGGCAACGGCATGCAGGATGGGATCGGGCAGGTCCAGGTCATGGAAACGAATCTTGCCGGCCTGCGGCGGAACATGGAACCGAACCGGCGACCAAGGGGACTCCAGGTCGGATTGAACCGCGGGATGACCGGTGGGCCGATGCGGCTCCGGGGCAGCCAGCGCCGGTCCGACCGTCAAGGCGCCGTCGGAGGCTACGCCGCGGCGAAGTTTTCCGGCCGGCACAGACGGTGACTTGGCATGCCCGAGCTCGACCCTGGGCGGAGGCTTTCCACCGCGGCCCAATAACTTGTTTTTAATTCTATGGAATAATCTTCTAATTAGAATAATCCCTGAACGCGGCCGGTCTTAACATCCACATCGATGTTGCGGAAGGCGGGGTTGGAGGCGGTGCCGGGCATCAGCTTGATTGCTCCGGCCACCGGCACGACGAATCCGGCGCCTTTATAAATCAAGATGTCCTGGATCGGCAAGTCCCAGTTGCGCGGCCGGCCCTTAATATCCGGATCGTGCGATAGGCTGAGATGGGTCTTGACCATGCAGGTGCCCATGCGGGCAATGGCCGGGTCAGCCTCAAAGGCCTTGGCTTTTTCCAGTGCCCCATCGGTATAAGTTACGCCCTTGGCCCCGTAAACTTCCCTGGCAATCCGTTCCACACGCTGGCGGAGCGGCATGGTCAAGTCATATAAAAACTTAAAATGGGTTTTTTCATTGCTGGCGGCAATGACGGCCTCGGCCAGTTCCACGGCCCCTTCCCCACCCTTGAGCCAATGCCGGGAGAGCGCCGCCAGCGCACCGTGGGCCTCGGCCACTCGCTTGATAAGCGCTACCTCGGCGTCCGTATCAGTGTGAAAACTATTGATGCATACCACCGGACGCACGCCGCTCTTTTTAACCGTTTCAATGTGAGCGATCAGATTCTCGCATCCTTTGTCGAGAAGCTCCAGGTTCTCCTTGGTATAGGCCGGGTCGAGGGGTATGCCCGGTTTCACGGTCGGCCCGCCGCCGTGCATTTTCAGCGCCCGCACTGTGCAAACAATCACCACGGTATTCGGGACCAATCCGGAAAATCGGCACTTCAAGTTCCAGAATTTTTCAAAACCGATGTCGGCGGCAAAACCGCTTTCGGTAATATGGTAATCAGCCAGACGCACACCCAGCTCGTCGGCGATAATCGAGCTCTGGCCGATGGCAATATTGGCAAAGGGTCCGGCATGAACAAAAACCGGCTGGCCTTCGATCGTCTGGAGAAGATTGGGATTGATGGCATCCATCATCCAGGCGGTCATAGCGCCATCCACTTCGAGATCACGGGTAGTCACGTCCCGCCCTTGTTTATCCGATGCCACCACGATCCGGCCCATGCGTTCCCGCAAGTCCTTAAGGTCCTTCGCCACTGCCAGGATGGCCATGATCTCGCTGGATACGGAAATCTGGAAGCCGGAATCCATTTCGAACCCATCCATCCTGGCGCCCTTGCCGATGGTGATGTTGCGTAGAGACTGGGCGCAGAAATCGATTGCCCATTTCATCGTGATACGGGTGGGATCGATGTCCAGGCGCTTCAACCCGCTTTTTGCCAAACGGACGTCGTCGTAATTGCGTTCGTGTTGAAGCCGGGAGGTCAAGGCCACCATCGCCAGGTTATGGGCGTTGGTTACCGAATCGATATCGCCGGTGAGCCGGATGGAAAGGGGGGTCAACGGGATGCATTGGGCCAATCCGCCGCCGGCGGCGGATCCTTTTACGTTGAAGGTCGGGCCGCCGCTGGGCTGGCGGATGGCGCCGCTCACGCGCTTGCCGAGCCGACCCAATCCCTCGATCAGCCCCATGGTTGTCGTGGTTTTACCTTCCCCAAGAGGGGTCGGCGTGATGGCTGTGACGTCAATGTATTTGCCCTTGGGCGCATTATTAAGGCGGGCCAGCACCTGCATGAAATCCACTTTCCCCAGCTGGCGCCCCATCGGAATCAATTCGCTATCCTTCAACCCCAGGTCGTGGGCCAGCTGAGGAAACGGTTTCATGGCGGCTTCCGCCGCCTCGGCAATCTGCCAGTCCTTCATCTTGATCGGATCAAGTTTCATTTACAAGGTCTCTCCTGAAACAACCGGGGCACCCCGGCTCCATTTTTAATCTATTTGCCGCTTCTGGAGCCGGCCTGCCCTCAGGCCGGTCCGTTGTTGCTTCACCATTAAATCCCGACCCGCCGCAGAGCGGGCAATTTTGCTCTTTTACAAAAACTGGGATATTACCACATCCTGTCCGGAGATCAATCCCGAAAGGTGGGAACTATCGTGGCTGCTCCTGATTTCTTTGTTTATTGACTAGAATGGGTGGATAGTATGTAATCATTAATCCTTGTCACTTTTTCAATGAAGAAGAGCATTATGAATGGATTAGCCAGACCGGGCCAAAACAGCAACGTCAGACTGCGCGCTTTCTGTGGCGGTTGGAAACGCCTGATCTTCATGGCTTGGGGCATGACCCTGGCCTTGAACGCCGGCACCCAGGAGTTGAACAACCTGTTCTTTCTGCACCATTCCACTGGCAACGGCCTGATTGTGGAAGGGAACATGCGCGGGACGGTTCAAGCCTATAACGACGCCCACGGAACCAGTATCGAGTTCTGGGATCACGGGTATAGCTCCGATGGGTTGAGAAACCCGAACGGCGAGGAGACCGGCGTCTCTTACGGATCGCCGACCGACAACACGAATCCCGACGGACTGCATTACATCTTCACGTCCTCCGAATCCGATGCCACGGCCTGCCGGAACCTGATCCTGGCCAACCACCAGGTCATCGCCTTCAAGTCCTGCTTCCCGGCCTCAGAAATTCCCGACACGGATACGCTAAATCAGTATCAGACCTACTATCTGGAGATGCGGACGGTTTTCGACCAGCACCCCGACAAGCTCTTTGTCGTCATGTCCACCCCACCCCTGCACCGGCTGGCCACATCCGCCGAATCGGCCGCCAACGCCCGCCTGTTCGCCAACTGGCTGAAAAGCAGTGAATACCTGAATGGGCATACCAATATTGTCTGCTTTGATTTATTCAATTACCTGGCGGGTACCGATAATTTTCTGAAATACGAATACGAAGGATCGCATTCCGGCAATGATTCACATCCCAATACATTAGCCAACCAGACAGTCGGCCCGATCTTTGCCCAGTTCCTCATCAGTTCCGCCATCGCATATAGTCCATCCCCCTCGCCGACCCCACCCATCCCGTCCCGGCGCGTCATGAACGATTTTGACTGCGACGGCAAGACCGACCGCGCCGTTTACCTTGCCTCCACGGGTGAATGGCTGGCTTCTCTGTCATACAACGGAAGCAACTGGTCGCAAACCGTCGGCGGCGCCGGCTACATGCCGGCCACGGGTGATTACGACGGCGACGGCAAGACCGATCCTGCCGTATACGAGGAGGCATCCGGGAGTTGGTCGGTGCTCCTCTCCGCCAACGGGTATGCGTCCGCCACCGCCGATTTCGGCGGCGCCGGATTGCAGGCGGCAGAGGGGGATTACGACGGAGATGGAAAAACAGACCCCGCCACTTTTCAGGAATCCACGGGCAACTGGGCGGTCATGCTTTCCACATTTAATTATGCGCTAGCCTACGGGAACCTGGGTGGACCGGGATTTGTCGCGATTCCCGGCGATTATGACGGCGATGGCCTGACAGATCCCGCAGTATATAACGAAAGCACGGGAGCATGGTCCGTCATGATGTCCGTTTTCGATTATGCCGTCGTTTCGGCGACTTTCGGCGGGAGCGGATTCCAGGCCATACCCGGCGATTATGACGGCGACGGCCTGACAGATCCCGCGACCTACCAGGAATCTACGGGCTCCTGGACGGTCATGCTCTCTGCATTGAATTACGGGATTGCTTCTGCTAACCTGGCTGGAACGGACTATGTCCCCGTACCCGGCGATTACGACGGTGACGGCAAGACCGATCTGGCCGCCTATCTGGAAACCACGGGCGACTGGCTAATGAAACTTTCGGCATCCAACTATGTTCAAAGCTCAGCAAATCTGGGAGGATCGGGCTATAAGCCCGTGTATTCGGGCCATCACCGGTAGGACAAGGAACAGGGAGGAATCCAAGCCCGCCTTCCATAAATAATCTGTTGAAGAATTCCAATGATTATTGACATTCATGCTCATCTGCCCGCAAAAGACCGCGGAATAGTCGACAAAATCCTGGACGAGTCCCGGCGGGCTGGCATTTCCAGGATCTGTAATTTGGGCGATTGGCCCTATGGCGCAACACAGAAGCAAGTTGTGTCCGCCAACAATCACACCATGCGCTTCGTCCGCTGGCGACCGGACGTGTTTGTCGGTTTTTGCTTTCTGAATCCGAACCACGCGAAGAGTTTTATTTTTAGGGAAATAACCCGTTGTGTGGAAAATGGAAATCTGAAAGGCATCAAATTGGAGGTGGAAACAAACGCCCGCAGCAAGCGGCTGGATCCGATCATGGAGGCCTGTGCCCGATTAAATATTCCGGTATTACATCACGCGTGGTACAAAACCGTCGGCAAAGTGCTTAATGAGTCAACCCCTGCGGATATTGCCGATCTGGCCGGCCGCCATCCTAACACCAAAATTATTATGGCGCACCTGACGGCCGCGGGTATTCGCGGTGTTCTGGATATCCAGTCATATCCCAACGTCTATGTTGACACATCCGGCTCCCAGCCGTTTTCAGGAATCATTGAATATGCCGTGGCCGCGCTGGGTGCGCAGAGAATACTTTATGGCTCGGATATAATCGGCCGTGATTTTTCATGCCAGTTGGGTCGCGTTTATGGGGCTAATATCAACCGGCACGATCGCGACCTGATTCTCGGGATTAATGCAAAGAAACTATTGCGATTACCTTGATTTTGAGGGGTTATGATCATAGATGTAAATACCTCCTTTGGCCGCTGGCCGTTTCAAAAATTTGACGTCAATTCGGCGCAAGCAATGGCAAAACGTCTGAATTCAGCCGGCATAACCAAAGCGTTGATTTCATCAATGGACGGTATTCTGTATCCCGATCCGTCGGTCTGCAATGCAGAGCTTGTAAAAACGATTAAGCCAACGCCGGAACTGATCCCCGTTCCAACCATTAATCCCGGTCTTGCCAACTGGCGCAAGGCAATGGAAACAAGCGGAATTAAAGCGATTAAAATCATTCCGAATTATCATAATTACTCTTTGATCGATCCCTTGCTTGTGCCATTCATGCGAATTCTGGCAAGCAAACGAATTCCGCTAATGATCCAAATGCGGATAGATGACGAACGCAATCAATACCCTTTAATGAAAATCCCCGGAGTAGATTGGCGGGCTGTCGTTCAGTTTGCGAACGCCTTTCACGAAACGCCCGTTGTCTGCCTTTGCGTTTATCGTAGCGAAGCCGTGGAACTGGTTCAAAAGACCAGAAATGTACACGTGGATATTTCATTTATTGAGTTTTTCCAAACTCTACCGACGCTATTACGCAGTATTCCACCCGACAGAATCCTCTTCGGCTCCCATACTCCGTTTTTATATACCGAATCGGCCGTGATGAAACTAAAATCGGCTCAGATGAAGGCAAAACCGTACAAGGCAATTGCCTGCGCCAATGCACGGCGCCTGTTTAACATCTAAGAAAATAAGAGACAGGCTCAGGTTTCTTTTGTTTTGATGGGCTTGGCATAAAACGGATAAGCGGCGGGCGACAGGCCGGGCGGGATATGCTTCCAGCGCTTGTACATCCAGAGCCACTGCCCCGGATGCTTTCTAATCTCCTGCTCGAATAAGCCGGCAACAGTCTGGGTTATGGTCCGGGTATTGTCCGGCTCGGCCAAAGAACTTTGCCGAGACGAGTCGGACCCGGTGAAGGATGCCGGCTTCAGTGGCGGTAATGCGTACACCTGATAAGTGCCATTCGGCTGGGCCAGGCAGAATAGCAGTACGATAGGCGTACCGGTCCGTACCGCAAAAATCGCCGCCGCGCCGGACATGGGAACGGGCAATCCGAAGAAGTCGACGAAAATACCGCCATCTTCCGGCCTGACATTCTGATCCAGGACCAGGGCGACATGCTTTTTCCGCTTGAGGGCCTTCAGCACTCCGCGAAGCGCGCCTTCCTTGGGAATAATATCCATCCCGCTCATCATCCGGGACCGGTGGAATAACCGTTCCACCCCCGGGTTGATCAGCGGCGCCGCCACGGCCGCGTGCGGATAGCCCAAGGCAACCAACCCGCGCCCAAGCAATTCCCAATTCCCGAAATGCGCCGTTAAACCGATTACCGGCGTCGTATAAATCCGATTCCGAAAATCCGGATCCAGCGTCAGATAGCGGGCCAGACGGCGATCGGTATCCCGGCAAAACCAGATCATGTCCAGCACCGTGCGCGCCATGGTGCCGAAAGCTTGGCGCGCGATGCGGCGCTTTTCCGTCGCTGACAAGGATTCTTTGAAGGCCAGATCCAGATTTGTCAGGGCAATTTTCCGGGAGTTTCGCGCCAGCACATATCCGGCGGCACCGGCCAGTCTGGCCAGCAGCAACACGAGGTTACGAGGAAAAAAGGGGACTGTTACCAGTCCCAGCCGGACCAGGATGATTTCAGCGACCCAGCGTGCTTTCTTGAATGGATTCATGATCACGGAAAAGCCAAGAGAGGGTGAGCCGGGCGGGATTCGGACCCGCGACCACAGCATTAAAAGTGCCGTGCTCTACCAACTGAGCTACCGGCCCGCCATGACTCCTGGATAACCCGACCAAAAAAAGGAAACCCTAGACAAAACTTGTGGACTTGTCAAGCCGGACGCGGGATCCGTTACCGGTCAGGTGCTTTCTCCAAGACACCCGCCTCAGTAATTTTCCTGCATTTGCTCAAGGACATGCTGGGCGGCATTCTGTTCGGCTTCGCGCTTGGTCGCTCCCCGGCCCGTTCCCACGTTATTGCCGCCCACCGATACCCTAATGGTGAATACTTTCAGGTGCGAAGGTCCATCCTGCCGGAGCACATGATATTGAGGATTACTTTTCCAGCGGCGCTGAGCAATCACCTGGAGCTGACCTTTGGGATTGTCGGACCAGGCGTCGTCGGGTTCAATTTCAATCAGGGGAATAAACAGCTTGATGAAAATTTTCTCCACGGCTTTCAATCCCCGGTCCAGGTACGCGGCGCCCAGGATGGCTTCCATGGCATCAGTGATGTTGGAGGCTCGGTGCTGGCCGCCGGACATGCGTTCGCCCTTGCCCAGGCGAAGGTATTCGCCCAGCCCGATGGAACGGCTGATTTTAGCCAGGGCCTTGCCGCTTGTCAGCCGGCTTCTCAGGCAGGTCAGGGATCCTTCCTGAAGGTTGTTATGAGCCTTGAAGAGATAGTCGGTGGCCACCAGTCCCAGAGCCGCATCGCCCAGGAACTCCAGCCGCTGATTATCGGCGTCAATCCCGGTGGATTCAAAGCGATAGGACCGATGCATCAACGCGGTTTCCAGCAAAGCCTTGGACCTGAAAGCATAGCCCAGTTTATGTTCTAGTGACCGGTAGGGATTATGAAAAAAAGATCTCATGCGCGCGGGTGGTATTGTTCATGAATCGATTTGAGTCTGGCCGGATCCACATGGGTGTAAATCTGCGTCGTGGTGATGTCGGCATGCCCCAGCATTTCCTGGATGACCCGCAACGGGGCGCCGTTATGCAAAAGGTGGCTGGCAAACGAATGCCGCAACGTGTGCGGGCTGATCGACTTCGTGATGCCGGCATTCCGCGCATAACGTTTGACGAGTTTCCAAACGCTCCGGCGGTCGAACCCCTTGCCCCGTTGGGTCAGGAACACGACGCGATTGGCCGGGTCCCGGGATAAGCGGGGCCGGACATGATCCAGGTAATGGCTCAGCATTTTCCCTGATTTTTCGGAAAATGGCACCACGCGCTCTTTTTGTCCCTTCCCGACACATTGCAGATAACCGGCGTCGAAATGAAGATCATCCAGTCGCAACGTGCACATCTCGGAAACCCGCAGGCCGGTGGCATAAAAGATTTCCAGCAGGGCCCGGTCCCGCACGGCCTGAGGTTTGTCCCCTTGCGGCGCCGCCAGCAGGCTCTCGACTTCCTTGATGGATAGCGTTGCCGGAAGCAATTTCCACAGCTTGGGGGAATCCATGGCCTCGGCGACGTTACCGGCCAAGAGGGATTCCTGCTGCAGGTACCGCATCCAGACTTTGATCGATACAAATAAACGCGAAATTGAATTGGCGCTCAGCCCCTTTTCCTTCTCGCCAATCATGAAGTCGAGAAGCTGTTTACGGGTCAACGCGTTCAGCGTGGAAATCTTCCGGATATCGAGGAAGCGGACAAACTTCCGGAGATCTGCCGCGTAGGCCGCCCGGGTATTCGGGCTCAATCCCCGTTCGAGTGAAATGTAATCCAGAAACTGGTCGATCAGAGCCTGCATGACAGTGCGGCCAACCTGTTTTGCGCCGACGGGGCTATTGTTTTTTTACCGGCATTCCGGCGGCAAGCCGGCGACGGCATTGGTAAAGGCCTTGATATTATTGGCGTCAAAGCCGACGCCGGCAATAGTGAACTCCAGGTTCTTCAACGCTACCACCATGGAATTATAGGTAATGGTCAGCTCGCGATTTTGAAAATCAGGACGGATTGATTGAATCCCCGGTTGGCGCAAAAAAGCATCCTGGATGAGCTTGGTGCAGGCGGGATTCTTCATTCCCGGGACCTTGATGACCACCGTGCGAATATCCTGTTTCCGGCAGGCGCTCAGACCCAGTAAAATCAACACCGCCAGAATTCCCGCCAATGTTTTCATGGGTAACCACTTTCGTGAACGCTTGATAAGAGAACGGTTTTTAAAGCACCCGCTATTGTGTACATTTTTCGCCGGCTGTCAAATCCATCTTACTGCGGCCAGGCCGGCTTCAGCGTCCAGCTCTGCAACGCCGCCAGACGCGCCACCCGGTCGATATCCAAATCAAGACGATGACACGGCCAGGATTTGAAAGCGCGCACTTCCGCCGCAAGTTCTTCACCTTCATTGGGATAGGGCGCCACCGGCCGGGTTTCAACCGACTGCGACGGCTTGTCTTTTACCAATACCTGGCCCAGCGCCGCGAGCGCCGACCCGATGCCTATTTCACCGGACGAACCAAGCGTGCCGGCGCCGCAACAAATGCGGGCAGGCAGCATGCCGGTCATTGTGACGGACGTCACAATCCCCAGTGCCACTCGCCGCAGGGCTTCGGACTCAATCCATCTGACCGAAGGCACACTTAAGGGCAGGCGGGTGGGACCAAGCACCGGCCGCCGCATCAAGGTATCCAACGGACGCGCCTGACTCCGCAGTAAATAACTGCGCGCGAAGAAATCGAGAATCTCCGCCGCCGTAAACCGATCCGTCCAGAACGGTGTTTCCGTCTCGGCCGCCTGTGCGGCCAATTCCATTATTTCGCGGGGCGTAATAGACTCCGTCTGGGTCCCGAATTCAGACGCAAAATCACTGATGGTTCCCAGCCGCAAATCCGGATTGTCTCTCAGTCGCGCGCAATGAAACTCCCAATTGGACCGGACTTCTTCCAGATTAAACCCCGCGCGGAAGTCAGGCACCCGGCATTCGGCCAGCGCCGGATTGCGCCCCTTGAAATAATTACTGTCCCAGAACCATTTGGTCTTGATCATACAGGGGTGGGAATGAAACACGGCGCACCAATCGAAGTCCTTATATTGTGTCACGATATTAAAGAATCGTTTTTCCGCCTCCAAAAATGCCGCCCGTGACAGATATGCCTCCTGAAACGCCGAGCTGGCGTCATAAAAATTGAGCGTATTGCAGTACCACGTGACATGATGTTTCGGCAAATGCGCCGGCGAATAGACATAGGGGAGCTTCCGCTGACTCATCATCGCCAGCAACTGAGGACAGAACGATCCGCCATGACGCGCCAGGGATGTCATCGGCTTGCCCAATATGGCATCCATTTCCTCCAAGCCGGCTAGTTCCTCGGCCGCCATCCGGGCACAGCCATCGGCCCAGCCGGCCTGTTCCATACGTTCTGTCACCGTCGGATGAATGGACCCCAGATTGATATGCCCCCCGACATCATGCCGGGCCACCGCCGCCAGGACATCCTTTCTCCCCCGGTCCCGCAAACAGCGGAACCGTTCCCCGATGATGAAAAATGTGCCCGAGATCCTTTCCTGGGTCATAACCTCCGCCAGCATTTTCAGCAGATCGTCCAGACCTTCCTGCGACGGCGTAATATAATCCTCTTCATCAAAGACAATGGATACACGCATCATGACGATTCCCTTGCCTATTCATTCCTGCGGGTTCCTGACATCCCACCCTGACTTTCGGAATGAATATACACATTTGCCCCCAGGTTGGCAATTCGTAATCCGCCCCCATTATTCAGGCCGGCTGTTTTCCCCACAGGAAATGGGCTGGTTGTCGGCCGATATTGAATCAAGTCCCGCAACGCGGGGTAATTTAATGTATAGGAATTTCAATCTTGCGGTTCTACCGAACCGCCACTACACCCGTATCCATGGTAGAGGCTGTTCGATAGAACGGCAAAGTTGCCGAAGGCCTAATTGCTTGACGCCCGGTGAAGGCGCCGGGACTTTTACAATGCAACCGTTATCTGTAAGCTGGTTGACCTTACGCGGCGGATTGTAATTCCTGAACATTACATTTGGCCCCGCCACAATCCATGCCATGAAAATGAGTAGTGTAGCGGCCCGCCTGCGTTCCGCCACGGGAAGACTCCGGCAAAGGCAGGCATTTCAAGCCACCGCTTGGGTGACAAGAACTACAATAAATTGAAATTACCAGGCGGAAATTGAACAAAATAGTGTTTGACAATTTGTTTCATATTTCGTAACTTCCAGTTTATGAATATTTCAAGATGTAAAGCATCCCGAGCGATTCCCCTGGAAAAGTTTGCCGATCGCCTGCTCCAACTGATGCCGCGAATCATGCATAACCAGGTGAAGCAGGAACGCAACTACCTGACCCGCGGCATCATCACCCTCCCGCAGTTGTGGGTGCTCAGGCAGGTGGCCGAACTGGGAACATGTTCGATGCATACGCTGGCCCAGGCCCAAGGCCTGAAAGCATCGACGGTCACCGGACTGGCCGACCGGCTTGTCAAGCTGGGCCTGCTCAAGCGCTTGACCAGCGAGACCGATCGCCGCGTCGTTCTGGCCGTGATTACACCCAAGGGCCGGAAAATCATGGTGGCCCTGCACAGCGAACACCGCAAATCAATCATCCGCATGTTTCAGCATATCTCCCCGCAGGAACGGGTTATCTATCTTCAAATCATTGAAAAAATAGGGTATCCGCTGGCAAATCTATCCGACAAGACCCCTTCAGCAACCATCGCCCAAAGGAAATAATGAACTTGATGAGATCCTCTTATATCCGGCCGCTGGGCGTCTTGTTATTAGCCTTATCAGCGGGAGTCGCTCCGGCCGGCGACATTAACCAGCTTTCATCCGCCGGGTTTGACAAGGAGGCCTATATTGCCGGCGCCCGGACCAGCATGGTCTTGCGCATTGGACGGGTGGACTGTATGGCTTACGCGTTGAAAAATAATTCGGAAGTCAAGATCAAGCGCATTCAGCCGCGCCTGCGGGAGGATGATGTGCGCATCGCCCGGTCGGTCTTCGAACCCAGCCTGAGCGTCGAAGCTGCGCTGACCGACACCACGGAGCTCTCGCCCAACCTGATCTATGGGACCAACATCTCGCTGATGCGGTCGGGAGATCTTAACGCCGGAGTGGGCGGCAAGCTCTGGACAGGCACCCGGTATGATCTGGCCGTGGACACCAGCCGCATCAAATCCAGTTCTCCGACCCAGATCATCAATCCGGCTTACGGCGTAGAGCCGCAGATCACGCTGACCCAGCCGCTGCTGCGGGGCGCCGGCATTACCGTCAACCGGGCCGAGATTGTTATCACTGAGAATAACCTGCAGATTTCCACCAAGAATCTCCAGGCCACCGTCATGGACATCATTACCCGCACCCTGGTGGCGTATTACGATCTGTATTATGCCCGGGCCCGGTATTCCATTGAGGCCGATGCCTTGGAGCGGACTCGTCGGCTGTTGACCATCAACCAGGCCCGCCACGCCAAGGGTCTGATCAGTTCCGTGAACCTGTTGGAAACGGAAACAGCGGTAGCCGAACGGATGAAGCGGGTAATAGCAGCCGAAGCGGCCATGAAGACAGCCGAAGACGCGCTGAAACTGGTGACCAACCTGGTGGATGATCCCGCCCTCTGGAATGCGCGGGTTGAACTTCTGGAGGAACCGGTGCTCGGTCTCCAACGCATCGACCTGGTACAATGTCTGGAACGGGCATTCGATAACCGTCCCGATTATCAATCCATGAAGATCGCCCTGATCAACCGCGATGTTCAGATTCAAGTTGCTCGCAATGGTCTGCTCCCCACGGTGGACGTGATCGGCAGTTTCGGTCTGAATGGACTCGGGGACACGTATGGCGCCGCCGCGGACAACGCCAATATGGATTACAAGGACTGGCTGGTGGGCGTCCGGGTAACGGTTCCCTGGGGGCGCGGCGACCGGGCCAGGTATGACAAGAGTAAATGGGAAAAAATTCAGGCGATCCTGGAACTCAAGCGGTTGGAACAGGACATTATCTTTGCCGTTCGTAACCGCGTGCGGGATGTGGACATTCAATACCGCCAGACTGAAGCCGCGATGCTGGCGGCCGACATGGAGACGAAAAACTACGATGCCCAGCAGGAACGCTATGCGGTCGGCCAGGTCAATACCCATGATATTCTCGACTATCAGAACCGGCTGGCATCCGCCAGGCTGGACTACGTCAAGGCCATGATTGATTATCAGATCGCCCTGATTCGCCTGGATCAGGCCGAGGGCGTGACGCTGGCTAATAACAACATTACCCTGGAGAATGAGCATGACCCGTAAGGAAGAGGTCAGAGATCAGAGGTCAGAGGTCAGATACTTGTCCGCCATGGCTACTCTGTCCCGATGCGCTTCACGATCGGGACTACGAAGGCCGGGAGCGAAGGTGGCAACCATCTCGGTCCGGGCGGCTGTCATGGGACTATCGATCGCGATGATACCGCTGACAGGGTGCTGGAAGGCACAGAAGACAGCCGCGGTGGAATCTATTCCGGTTCGGGTCAAGCGCGTAGAACTGCAGACCTTGAAGCGCTCGCTTGACTATGCGGGCAATATCCGGGCCCGGGAAGAAGCCTTGGTGTATCCCAAGGTCTCCGGCAAGATCATGGAGAAGGTCCGGGAGGAAGGCGTCCGGGTGACCAAGGGCGACGTCATCGCCTACATCGATCGCGACGAAGTCGGCTTCACCTACGAGAAAGCCCCGGTTGAAAGCCCGCTGGCCGGTTTTGTAGGGCGGATTTACGTGGACCGCGGCACAAGCGTGACTTTGCAAACCCCCATTGCCATGGTGGTGGATATTGAAGCCGTGGAACTGGCCCTGGATGTACCGGAAAAATTCATCGCGCAGGTCAAATTGGGGCAAATGGCCGAGCTTAACGTGGACGCCTGGCCGGGGGAGACGTTTAGCGGCCAAGTGACCAAGATCAGCCCGGTCATCGATCTGGACACGCGCACGGCACCGGTGGAAATCACGATTAAAAACCCCGCTTACCGGCTCAAGCCGGGCATGTTTGCGCGGGTAAAACTGGTGCTCGAGGAACGGAATAATATTCCGGTCATCATGAAAGAGGCGGTCCTGGGCCGGGATTCCGACACCTATGTGTACCTCGCGAGTAACAACATCGCGCATCTTCGCAATGTGCGCCTGGGTCTCCGGGAAGGATCCAATTATGAAGTGACGGAGGGACTGACTCCGGGGGACATAGTAGTGATCATGGGCCAACAGCGCCTGCGGGATGGCGCGGCCGTGAGCACGGAAGAAGAGCCAGGCAAAATAAATCCAAAATCCCAAAATCCAGGGAAGAAAAAACATTTCGATCAATGAAACCAAAATTTAAAGGCTTCATTCTATGAATCTTCCCGATTTTGGCGTACGCCGGCCGGTCACTAACCTGATGATTTTCTTTGGCATCATGATCCTGTCGTTCTATGCCCTATCCCAGCTGGGCGTGGACATGATGCCCGAGATTGAGCCGCCGGCCATTTCGGTGATTTCCGTCTATCCCGGCGCCGGCCCGGAAGACGTTGAAATCAAGGTGACCGAGCCGCTGGAGAACCAGCTGGCCACCACACCCGGCCTTGAAAAGATCACGTCCCGCTCGCGGGAGGGGGTTTCCGCCATCACCCTCCGTTTCGCCTGGGGGCAGAATCTGGATGAAGCATCCAACGACATCCGCGACCGCATCGAAAGAACCAAGCGGGCTTTACCCGACATCCCCGACGAGATGGACAATCCGTCCATCTTCAAATTTAACACAGCGATGATGCCCATCCTGTACCTCGGCATCACGGCCGACCGGACTTACTCGGAACTCTATGACATGATCGATAAGCGCGTCGGCGATCCCCTGCGCCAGATCCCCGGCGTCGGCACCGTCCAGATCCATGGCGGTCTCCAGCGTCAGATCAATATCTGGATTGACAAAATCAAGCTGGAAAGCTCCGGCTTTTCCATCCTGGACATTAAAGCAGTACTGGGCCGCGAAAATATCACCCAGCCGGTGGGCGACCTGAAAACAGGCCTGTCCGAGTACCTCCTGCGCCTGCCGGGCGAGTTTACCAGCCCGGAGGAAATCAACACCGTGATCCTGGGCCAGCGCAATGGCAAGCTGGTTTACCTGAAAGACGTGGCCCGGGTAGAGGACGGCTATAAAGAAAGCACGACCATCGTCCGCATTAACGGTCAGCGCGGCGTGCAATTGATGGTGCAGAAACAAGCCGGGGTGAACACCGTGCAGGTGGCCACGCGCGTTAAAAATAAGCTCAAGGAACTTGAAAAACTCCTGCCTGCAGATGTCAAGATGAGTATCGCCATGGACGCCTCGCAGGATATCCTAAACTCGCTGGACACATTGAAAACGACGGCCTGCGATGCCATCATCCTGGTCATCCTGATTACCTGGTTTTTCCTGCAAAGGTTCCGGCCCAGTATGATCATCGCGCTGACCATCCCCTTCTCCCTGCTGACCGCTTTCCTTTACTTGTTCATGGCCGACAAGACCATCAACACGATCAGCCTGTCGTCGCTGGCCATTGTCGTCGGCCTGGTCGTGGACGACGCCATCGTGGTTGTGGACAACATCATGCGCCACCTGGGGCGCGGCCAACGGCCGCAGGAGGCGGCCATCTTCGGCACGTCGGAGATGTTCCTGGCGATTCTGGCCTCCACCTCCACGACGGTCGTGGTGTTCCTGCCGCTCCTGTTTGTCTCCGGCGTGGTCGGCATCATGTTCGGCGAGCTGGCGGTGATTATCATCGTTACCCTGCTGGCATCCCTCTTAACCGCAACCACCTTCACCCCGATGCTGTGCTCCAGGTGGCTGAAAGGCCGAACGCCGGTCCCGGCAGGCGCCGCGTCCGCCAAATTCTCAACGTGGATCCAGAAAGTGTATGATCTCTCCGAGCGCTGGTTCACGTCATGGGAACACGCCTATGGTCTGGCCCTGGCCTGGTCGCTGGAATACAAGAAAACCGTGATCTTCGGATTTACCGGAATTTTCCTGGCCAGCCTCTCCCTGATCCCCCTGGTCGGCACGGAATTCGCCCCGGAGGAAGACACAGGCGACCTGAACATCACAGCTCACTTGCCGATCGGCACACGGATGGAGGAAACCGACAAGGTGGCACGCCAGGTGGAAGCCATTATCGTCCAGGAAATTCCGGAACGACGTTACTACCGCATGCGCAGCGGCGGCGGCGGCGGCATGAGCGGTGTTTTCGGCGGCTCATCCGGCCCCCATGTCGTTTCGAGCGGCATCAAGCTGATTCCAAAGAACGATCGCCGCCGTGGCGTCAAGGAAATCGCCCAGAGTGTCCGCGCCCGCATTCGTAAAATTCCCGGCATTTTAAAAACGGACGTCAACACGGGGAATGCGCTGGGCCAGTTGATCACGGGGTCGGGCGGCAAGAAGATCCAGGTGGAGATCATCGGGCATTCATTTGAAGACACGGACGCGGCGGGTGAAAAGATCATGGCGCTCATGGAACGCACCCCGGGCGCCGTGGACGTGAGCATAACCCGGGAGCTGAAGCGACCCGAATTGCGCGTTGCCGTGGACCGCGAAAAGGCCGCCGCGCTCGGCCTGGATATGAACACGGTGTCCGAAAGCGTCAAGACTTTCTTTGAAGGCGCCACGGCCAGTAAATACCGGGAAAAAGGCGAGACCTATGACATGTATGTCCGTCTGGAGGACTCTTTCCGCACCAAGCCGGAAGACCTGGAAAACCTGATGATCGTATCGCCCTACACCGGCAAGTCCCTGAAACTGATTAATTTTGCGAAGCTCTATGAAACGGCCGGCCCCATGGAAATCGAGCGCAAGAATCGCGAGCGCGTGCTCCGCGTGGAATGCAACACCCACCAGCGAGCCATGGGCGATGTGATTGCCGATATTGAACGGGGCATCACCGCGATTACCCTGCCGTCGGACATCACCATTGATATCGGCGGCGAAGCCGAGGAACAGGCCAAGGCCTTCAAGGACCTGACCCTTTTGCTCCTGCTGGGGATTGCCCTGGTGTACATGGTCATGGCCGCCCAGTTCGAATCACTACTGGACCCGTTTATCATCATGTTCGCCGTGCCGTTCACGTTCACCGGCGTCATCCTGGCCTTCCTGGCGACGAACACAACGCTGAGCGTCATTACCTTCCTGGGCATTGTGATGCTGGTGGGCATTGTCGTCAAGAACGCCATCGTGCTCATCAGTTACATCAACATCCTGCGTGCCCGGGGCCTATCCATGACGGAAGCGGTTACCACCGGCGGCGCACACCGGTTGCGGCCCGTGCTGATGACCACTTGCGCCACGATCATGGGCTTGATCCCGCTGGCCCTCTCCCGCGGGGAAGGTTCGGAAACCTGGCAGCCGCTGGGCATTACCATGATCGGCGGCCTGACCGTTTCCTCGTTCATCACTATGTTGTTTGTGCCGACGATCTACGCCCTCTTTAAATCGAAAATCAAGAGAAAGAATCATGAGGCGGTCCCACAGGCAACCTGAGTTGATGGCAACCCACGGAAAACACAGAATGTAACCCCATCTGAAATGAGGTGGTTATGAAAATGCTGATGCTGGTTTATAACGAAGCGATCGGCGAAGAAGTGATGGAAATGACGGCTTCCTGCGGGGGGGGCAACTATACACGTATCGATGGTATCTTCGGCAAAGGCGGAACATCCGGTACGCATCTGGGCACAGATATCTGGCCGGGTCGCAATAACATCCTGCTTCTGGCGGTATCAGACGACGAGGCGAAAAAAATGCTCGCAGGTATCAAGTCCCTGCGTAAAACCCTGGGGGCCGAGGGGGTAAAGGCGTTTGTCTGGAATCTTGAAGCGGTGACCTGAGTAGCCGCGTCAGTAGCCTTATCAATCGTGACTATTATTGAACGCTGATTTCCCTTCTTGTACCTGAAAATTGCACGAAGGCGTGCAATTTTCGCGCAATATTCAGGTTGTACAAGGCAGTCATTGCGGATAGCATGCCACTTATCGGGGTTCCTCCGGGGTCCCTCGCCCGCGCGCATATTCATGGAGGATCATTCAACCTTGGCGCTTGCAGGCCAAAGATGCGCATATTTATTGTTTATCTGGATATAACCGTTCTGATGATGGGCATTTTCATGGCGAGCGTATTTAACGTTCGGTCCGAATCGTCCGCCGACACCCGCTGGCTGGCCGGTCGTCAAGCCATGGTCAAACAGTTGCGAGCTTATCGGATTGCCGATGAACGCATCCTGAAAGCCATGGGCAAAGTCCGCCGACACCAGTTCATTCCGGACTCATTTCGGGATCGCGGGGACGCGTATGGCGATCATCCCTGCCCCATTGGATATGACCAAACGATTTCCCAGCCCTATATTGTGGCCTATATGACCGAGCGGCTGAACTTGAAACCCGGCGAGAAAGTCCTGGAAGTCGGAACCGGATCCGGCTATCAGGCCGCGATCCTCGCGGAATGCGGCGCCGAGGTGTACTCCATCGAAATTATTCCGGAGCTGGCCCGCCACGCGCGGACGGTTCTGGACGCGGAAGGTTATATCGGCGTACATATCCTGACCGGAGACGGTTACAAGGGTTGGCCGGAATACAAGCCTTTTGACGCAATCATTGTCACCTGTGCACCCGATGAAGTCCCCGAAAACCTGGTAGCTCAGTTAAAAGAAGGCGGACGGATGATCGTCCCCGTGGGAACCCGTTCTCAACGGCTGGTGATTCTGCGCAAAAGGGACGGCAAAGTGGAGACCGAGGAGGACTTGCCGGTCCGGTTTGTGCCCATGATTCACGACCGGACCAACGCGCCGCCGGCTCCGTAGACCGGCTATGGAAAGACATTTTTCCCGGACCTTACGCCCGGCGAGTGTAACGCAGAGTCAAGGTTCGCTGGTACAGGCCTTCGCTGACATGTTTGTTGACCAGGTCAAACTGCAGACGATAGTGAACCGCCCGTTGGCGATCCTTGGCGCAAAAATCCCCGGTCAAGCTGTCGTTATTCCACAAGCAGTGAGGGATTTCCGACCACTCCAGGAGCCAGACGAGCAGGCAGGGGAAAATCTCCGCGTCCACACAATCCAGCGGCAAATCACACGTCTTGATCTCAAGACCCCCGGCCAGCAGGCGAACATGGACGGAGGAGGGAGGTCCGATCAGGTCAATTTGCGACAACGATTCCCGAAGGGCCTCCTCGATATTCAACAGACTCTGGCGTTTGTCGAGTTCCACCTGAAGAGAACTTTCGGGGAACAACAAGTCCCGGTCCAGAATGATATCCGTCAGCGTGTCGAGCGCCAGCGCCTCGCAGGCGGGGTAATCTGAGGCCAACTCGTCAATCAGGGAAGACCAGAATTTGGCGGCCGAGTTCGTGAAGCGCATGCCCCGGACGACGAGGCTTCGGGCGCCTAATCGTCCGCTTCGCGATTTTTCAGCGCCGTTTCCGAGAATGCGCGCCATGGATGATCCGGGTTGCAAATCAGAAGGAAAGGGGTGAGTGACGGGATTTGAACCCGCGACATTCAGATCCACAATCTGACGCTCTAACCAACTGAGCTACACCCACCACCGTTATTTAAAATCAGACAGTTTAGTCTGATTCCATAAATATACAATCAGAAACCCCAAAGGATCGGCAATTAATTTTCGGTTTCCCGGATGATTCGGCTGGTCCGGCCATGGCGGTTTGCCACCTCACAAAGCAAGTGTTCACTGGTCCCAGATCATGATCGGGCCCAACGGAGCGGGCGCCGCCCGCGCGAGACAATCTGCGGGCCAGGTTATTCAGCCTTAAGACAAGTGGCTATTCCGGGAATTTGCCGGCGGCGGAGGTGCAATCGGCAGGATCATTCCCCTACACGTTTTCGGAGAGGCCCAGCACTTCGAGAATACGGGTTAAATCCTCATTGGAGAAAAAATCGATTTCGATCGCGCCTTTGATCTTTTTTCCATTGGCCAGCGATTTCGGGGGAAAAATGCGCACACTGGTGCCGAAATGACGATGTAATTTATCGGAAAGAAATTGGAGATGACTCGCGGGAATATCAACGCGAACAGCCCGCGGCTTGCGCGGCGCGCGGGTCAACCGAGCCACCATCCGTTCAAGCATGCGCACGGACCAGCCTTCTAAAACCGCACGCCGGGCCATGATGTTTTTTTCCTCGTCGATCTCCACTCCCAGAAGCACCTTGGCGTGGCCGCTGGACAGCTGGCCCTCAACCACCATCTTCTTTATTTCCCCCGGCAGGGACAGCAGACGCAACACATTGGTTACCGTCGCCCGTGCTTTCCCCACCTGCTTGGCAATATCGTCCTGGTTCAGCGCAAACTTTTCGACCAACAGCTGGTAGCCTTCAGCCTCCTCGATCGCGTTCAAATCCTCGCGTTGCAGGTTCTCGACCAGCGCCAATTCCAAAGTATCCCGGTCATTGACCATCTCTTTGACGACAGCAGGAACAACCGTCAGTCCGGCTTGGCGCGCCGCCCGGAGCCGTCGTTCCCCGGCAATGAGTTCATACTGGTTGCCCACGCGCCGCAGCAGGAGCGGTCCCAGCACCCCATGGGTGCGAATCGACTGCGCCATGTCTTCCAGCGCCTCGGGAGCCATGTGTTTGCGGGGCTGGAACGGGTTTTCACGAATCCGGTCAATGGGAATATTCATGGTTCCCGACGCAGACTCCGCGGCGGGCGGAGGTTGCGGGGAGCGGGGCGTGACCGGAGCTTCATTGATTAGCGCATTCAATCCGCGGCCAAGACCATGTTTCACTGCCATAACTGGACACCTCCCGAAATCGAATAACAACCCCAAGATAAATCAGGCTTGATCAAGGAAAAAGAGTATGACGACTGGATAGAATCCCGTCAAGCCCAGGAAATGAAAATGAATTCCTCAACCATCTACCATTAACCATCAACCATTCTTCTTCATGCACCGCTGATTGACAAACGGGCCGCTCCGCGTCATATTCCAAGCCATGAATAGCAGACGATTTCGCGTGTCACTGAACGAGTCAGGCGATACCCTGATTGATTTTCTGACCCTGCATGGCCGCAGTTCCAGGAAAAAAGCCAAGAGCCTGCTTGACCGGCGTTCAGTATTCATCAATGGCCGGCGCATCTGGATGGCGCGCCATACGCTGGAGACGGGAGACATCATTGAAATTGCGGAAACTCCGCAGATACCTCCCGGCCCGGCATCCGCGATCATCCTGTTCCAGGATGCCGATTACCTGATCGCTGATAAGCCCATCGGCATTCTGGCCAACGGTCCGCACAGCCTGGAAACGCGCCTGCAAACGACATTGGATATCCCGTCGCTGATGGCTGTCCACCGGTTGGATCGGGGCACTTCCGGCTGTCTCCTGTTCGCCAAGAATGCGGCGGCACAACAGCGCATCCTTCCATTATTTTCCGGCCGGAAGATTAAAAAATTTTACCATGCCCTGGTTACCGGACTGATTCCTAAGCAACGATTTTCAATCACGAAACCCATCGATGACCAACCCGCGCTGACAGATATCCTTGTGCTGGACGCCAATCGCCAGGCAAGCCATCTGCGGATCGTTATTCATACCGGAAGAACGCATCAAATCCGCAAGCATTTGACGGCAATCGGGCATCCGATTCTCGGAGATCCATACTACGCGACCCGCCGTGAGATCAGCCCTTTGGAACGCTGTCTGCAACGCCCGATGCTCCACGCCTTCCGGCTCAGCTTCATCCATCCGATCACAGGTATTCCCGTTCGATGCACCGCTCCCCTGCCCTCTGATTTTCGGCAGGGGCTTGTCTTGCTTCATCTGCGCTAGCCGCCGTTCGGGTTTTGTCCTACCGGCACTAGGGCAGACTTATTTGAACCACGCGTGCCGGCGCTCCGCCCTGTTCCCTGACTTCATAAACGCCCACGGCGGCGGGAACAAGAAGCGTCATGCCCGCTTCGGCGGTCACAATCGCATGGTTGCCTTTTACCTTGATGGCGCCGGCTTCGATGAACAGGATATGGAAACTCTGTCCGGCCGTGGAACATGAGCGCGGCCCGGTCACCACCATCTGATTCATCAGAAAGTAAGGGGAAACAAACCGCTCGCAGACGATCCCATCGGCCGGCGCATCGGTTAACAAGCAGGCTGGCGCCGGCCGGCGCGCCTGCTCGATATCGTTCCAGCGGATGACCTGCATGGCCTGGTCAATGTGCAATTCACGAGGCTTGCCGTCATAATCGGTCCGATTCCAATCAAACACGCGAAAGGTTGTGTCGGAATTCTGCTGGACCTCAAGCAGGAGGCATCCGGCGCCCACGGAATGAATGCGGCCGCCGGGGATATTAATCACGTCTCCCGGAAAGACCGGGATCGAAGTCAGCAGGTCCGGCACGTTGCCGTCCTGAATCGCCTGGCGAAATTTCCCGGCCTTCAGGCCGTGTTTCACCCCGGCATAGACCACCGCGCCAGGATCCGCATCGAGAACATACCACATTTCAGTCTTGGGTTCCCCGCCGACGACTTTCGCAGAAACATCGTCAGGATGAACCTGGATGCTCAGATGGTCCCGGGCATCCAGTATCTTCATCAATAAGGGAAACCGATCCGCCGGACTCAGGGTTCCCACCAGTTCCTTGCCATAATCCCGGACCAGATCGTGCAGCGACCGGCCAGCCAAGGATCCGTTGGCCACCAGACTCATCTCCTGCGGACGATCCGAAACCTCCCAGGATTCAGCATAAATTCCGGGGGGCGCCGGCCGATGATAACGGCGGATAATCCGATCGCCTCCCCAGATGTAATCCTTGTAAACGGGGACAAAGATCAGTGGATACAGCGGCAATAACATACCCATCCCCATATTGGCATATTTTTGAAAGGGAGGGACGCGATTCATCGCGTCCGAATTAGTTTTTCAATTACCTCCCTCACTTATAAATTTCTTTTCGCAGTTTATCGATCAGCCGGGAGGAGGAATCCATGCTTTTAATGAATATCATCATCCGCAAGGCCTGTTGCGTGTTCTTCCTTTTTATATAGGTGTGGCCGGCCTGGTAGGCGTAATTACAGGCCGTGGAGATGTCGTCCTTATGCAAATACGCCAGCCCCAGGTTATAATAGGCGCCGGCCGCATCCGGATTAAGATATATCGTTTTTTTGAATTCGGTGATGGCGCCGTCAATATCTTGGGCATCCCATTTCTGAATGCCGGCCTTATAATGACGATCGGCCTCTATCATATCTTTTTGCTTAGCGTTCTGGGATTCGGGCGCCGACTCAGTCTCCTGCTTAGCGAATTGCTTATCGCGGGACCGGGCTTCAGCAATAATCCGCTGTTCCGCTGCCAGCACATTTGTGTCCTCGGAAGCCTGCGTCGTTGTATCTATGTTCCGGCCGGCTTGCGGAGAAATCGGTTTTGCGTCCGGCAGATTCGCTCCGGCCGGTCTCGTTGTCTTTTGCGCTGTGCCGCGGCTTAACTCGTCATTCTGTCTTTTCAAAGCCCGGACTTGATCTTCCGCCTGCTGAAGCTGTTTTTTCAGTTCCGCCTCTGGACGGGCTTGTTCTTCTTTGATCGCCTGCAGGCTGTGATCCAGCTCTTTGCGGATAGCGTCACTGCGTTTGATTTGCGACTCAAGGTCCGATAACTTCTCGCCGAGCGTCTTCACCTGTCGTTCCATATCCTTGCGTGCGCCGGTTTCCGCTTTCAGCTTGGCTTCGGCCGCTTCCCGCTGTTTGCGTTCCTGGTCCAGGTCCGATTGCGTCCGGCGGGATGCTTCCATTTGCCGATTCATGGTATCCACGATAGCGGAAATGGATTCTGCTTTTGCGGCCAGCGCCGTCAATTCGGCTTCCAGGCGTGCCTGCGTGTTTGTGCCCGATTGGATGGCAGCGGCGGCCTGTTGGTTCGCCTGTTTAGCTTTCGCCAGCTCCACTCCGGCCTGATCCGTCGGCTGAAGCGTTCGTTCCGTTTCCGCAATGCGTCCTTCCAGATCGCGAAGCGTCGCCGCCAGTTTCGAAGCCTGGCTTTCCAGTCGCTTGCACTCCTTGTTCATGTCCCGGGACCTCTGATCGGCCGATTCTTTGATTTGCTTTTCATTTTTCAGCTGATCCCGGATTGTTTCCGCCGCCCGGGCCTGGGCCGATTTGTCGGCAAGGCGTGCTTCCGCGTCCTTGAGCCGGGCTTGCAAATCCTGAACCTTTTTCTGGAGACTATCCAGCGGGATATCCGTTTCGGTCAGCGCTTCCCGGGTTTTTAATCTCGCTTTTTCAAGGTCTGCCTGGAGCGTGTCGATCGATTTGGCCAGTTGTTCCTGTTCCTCCGATTGTTTTTCAAGTGACGCAACTTGAGATTTAAGCTTGTCAATTGCCTTTTGATCGGCCGCGCAGTTTAAGACAGCGGTCTTGGCCCTGCCCTCGGCCTCGATACGAACCTGGTTGGCTTTTTCGAGATCTTGTTTCAATTGACGGATGCGTTCCGATTGACGGGTTGATTCGGCAATTTTCTTTTGCCAAGCGGTCCATTGATCCTGGAGTTTTGTTAATTCCTTCCCGGCGTCTTTCAGCGCCGAGGCGGTACGCTCCGCGTTGTCCTGCGCCGCGTCCTTGAGCTTGGACTCCTTGTCCAGATTCGATTGAAGCTGGTCCATGATCTGGGCCGCCGCTTGGGTTTCTGCTGCCTGACGGGCAGCCTCGGCCATTTTGGCCTTCAGATCGGACATTTCTTTTTCCATCGAACTGCGCTGGAGCACTTGCCGTCCGGCTTCGCCTTCCGCTTCGGCCCTGAGTTTCTTTTCCTTGGCCAGCTCGGCTTGAATCTTCTCTACGGCCTCAACCTGCTTCCTGGTCGCGGCCGACTGTTTCCCGAGTTCCTTCCATTCCCGGTGGGCAGCGGTCATGGTTTTTTCCGCCGTCGCGCATGCTTTCTGCTCATGGACAACCTGGGCTTCTGCGGCCTCGCGGGCTTTTCGTTCCTTGTCCAACTCCGCCTGTAGCCGGGTTATGACCAAATCAGGGCCGGCCCCCTCGGTCTGCTGTTTGCGGATTTCCGCAAGCTTTGCATTCCAGCCGGCGATTTCCTTCTCGGTTGCCGCGCGATCCTGGGCCTGACGGCTCAACACGGTTTCCGCTTCCGCCTTGAGTTTCTGTTCCTTCGCCAGTTCCGATTGGAGTGCCGCTCTATCCGCTTGTTGTTGCTGTTGACGCTTGGCAATCTGCTTTTCCAATCCCACAATCTGACGCTTCAGATCGGAGACCGACCCGGCTGAGGTTTCCTGGGTCTTTTCCGCCGCCTGGACCTTGGTTTCGGCTTCCTGTCGCTTTTGTTTCGCATGCTCCAATTCGGCTTGCAGTTGTTTCACCGCTTGAAGCTGTGGCGCCGTATCAGCCATCCGCTTTGAAACGCCATCCCATTCGGTTTTGACGCGCAGGAGTTCCTTTTCGGCTTCTTCGGCGGACAACGTCGCCTCTTCCGCGTTAGCGATGGATTCTTCCTGGCGTTTCTTTTCCCTTTCCAGATCGGCCTTCAACTGATTTTTGGCCTGAATCTGCAGTTGGGCTTCCTTTTCCCGTGCTTGAGTCTGGGTAAGAATCGCGTTCAAGTCGGCAAGCTCTTTCTCCATGGCCGCGCGCGCTTCCTCCTGGCGGCGCAGCGCCGTATCCGATTCCTCCCGCAGTTTTTTCTCCTTTTCCAGTTCCGACCGCAGGGATTCGAGAGAGACCGCGGCTTTTGACACCTGCCGGCGCCGGGTTTCAGCTTCCGCCACCTGCCGCTTCAGGTCGGCGGCCGATTTCTCGGAAGTCTCGCGGGCGCTGATGGTGTTTTGAAGATGGATTTCCGCTTCGGCGCGCAGTTTTTGTTCCCTGGCAAGGTCTTCACGAACTTGAGCCGCCGCCTGGGCCCGCGCCTGATCGGCGGAATTTTCCTCCATATCCGCCAGTTGGGATTTCAGTCGCTGGATTTCCTTCTTGGCAGAATCCAGCAAGCCGGCTTCCTTCTTGGACTGATTGATTAAATTCGCCCGTTTTTTCTTTTCCTTTTCAATATCGTCTTTTAACTCGGCGATCGTTCGCTCCAGCTTGGCCATCGCTTCCTGGCGTTTCCGGGCATCCTGGATCCTGGTTTTCAGATCTACGATTTCCTTTTCTGCCGCCTGACGGACTGCAACCAGCGCTTGTACTTGGGCTTCCGATTCCCGGCAAAGGGCGTATTCGCCCTGGGTCAACTCCAGGCTTTTCGCCTGCTCCCCAGTTTCGGCGATCTGCTTTTCCAGCTGGGCCAGACGGCCCTGGAGCATTTTGATGTCCTTCTGGAGGGCCTTGGACGTCTTATCCTCCTGGGCGGTGAGCGAATCCGATTTTTTCTTTTGTTTCCGTTCCCGCTCCAAATCTTCCTGGATCCGGCTGAGTGTTTTTAACTGCTCCTGGGCAGTCTGAAGCGCTTGCTCGGCGTTATGAACATTTTGTCTGAGCCCCGCGAGCATAGCCTCGGAGGTTGCGGCTGGCGCCGTTCCGGCCGCCGGGGAACCGGCAACGGCAGGAGCGGACGGTTCTGAACCAAGAGCCAAACACGCCGTCATCAGCGCCATGCCCAGACTCCAAACGGAATGATGCATTTTCATATAATCTCCTGTGGTCATGGGTAAAAAAAATCATTATCGGCAAGGAAGGGGCAAAGGCAAGACTTTTGACAAAGCCCTCCAACCTGCGGTAAGCCACTGAACTTGATCTTTGAGATTTTCCTTCACCCGAACCGGAAGCCCCTATCCTGACAACTTTTGAAGTCACTGCCCATGCCTAATGGGTTATATTCATGAAAGCAACGTTTTCATGAATAAGTCAGGCTAAAAAGGCGGGCACCCCCGGCAGGACTTGAACCTGCGACCATCGGATTAGAAATCCGATGCTCTATCCGCCTGAGCTACGGGGGTAAATGCTTATGTTTATTGACTTATTTTAATATCTAAAAATACTTGTTGACATCGTGTAACGCTTTTGTAACAATACTGCCAGCTTAATTAAAGGAGATTGATTCATGTCACAAAACGTCACAAAACAAAAGTCTAAGAAGCAAAGAAGCCATTGGCCCAAGATTAGACGACGGGGTAAAGCTTGGCAAGTGGATTGTGGGGTTGCCCTGGGGAAACGAATCCAGCGTAACTACAAGACCGAGGTTGAAGCGGAGGCGGCCGCGGCACAATTCCGGCAGGACCGGAGCCAGCTGGGGCAAAACGCTTTTGCGCTGACCCCGGAACAACGGCAGCTATGTAGCGAGGCGTTCAAGGTGTTGACCGGCTTCCCAGAGCACACGCTTGTTGATGCCGCCAAATTCTACAAAGAACACTTTGACCCGGGCGCCCACCGGCGGAGCGTCAGCGAAGTCCTGGCCGAATTCCTGGAAAGCAAACGGACATCGGGCAAGGCCGCGGTGACGATCCTGGACTACAATTTTCGCCTGGGCCACCTGGCAAAGGACCACGGCAAAAATGATATTCATTCCGTTACCGTCCAAACCCTCGAAAAGTGGATGGACAAGAGGAAACTCCAAGGCGTAAGCCGCGCAAATTTCCAGCGCAACTTTGTTGTCTTTTTTAACTACGCACTGAAACGCGGATACTGCAAACTTAACCCGGCCGTGGCGCTTGAAAAGGTTCGCTTGAAAGAAGTGGAACCGGTCATTATGCCGCAGGGCCAAGTTGTCGATTTACTGACAGTCACTATCAGGAAGGCTCCACAGATGATCCCATATTATGCGCTGGGATTCTTTGCCGGTATCCGTCCTGATGAAATCAAGGCCCTATCCTGGCGCAACGTGAACTTCGAGCGCCAGGAAATCAAGGTCACTTCGGAAAGCGCCAAGACGCGGGATGCGCGTTATGTCCGTATGAGCCCGAACTTGATTGAGTGGCTACTCCCCTACCGCAAGGCCGACGGGGAGATATTCTTTTCCCAGCGTTACTTCAACAGCACCCGCAAAGCGGCCGGCGCCGAGTGGGCCAACGACATCATGCGCCATACCTACGCCAGCAATCATTGCGTGATCCACGGCACCGACAACACAGCGGACCAGCTGGGCCACAAGGGGAAGTCAATGCTGTTCAAACATTATCGCCGGGCCGTCAGCGAAAGCGAGGCTAAGCTATATTGGGAAATCCGCCCGGGCGTTAAGGATAATGTCATACAGTTTGAAAAAAAGACGGCATGAAATATAGTTGTCCCGCCTGATCCGCGGGGAAGTCCTGGGGGTGCCGGCCCTATTCCGGCGCCCCTGGGCATTCAATAGGGGAATGCACAAATGAAAAGAAAAAATAAGACCAAGATCAATGTCATCGTTCCCGAGAATGTTAAACGCAAATATATTAACGATGACGGTAAGATTGTTTGCGAAGGCGAGATGACGCCGGAATATGAAAAACAAATGCTGGCTGAAACACAGTCCCGCGAAAAGGACGACAACTGGAATATTACAGAAAAACGCAAGCTGGAACTTAAAAAATATGCAGGTCAAGTTAGGATATTGGGAAATGATATTTGCATAATAAGCCCCGAACATAATTATCCAGATCCAAAAAAGAAGCCGCGAGAGTTTCAGGAATATTGGCGTGACCATAACGCCCTGAAGCCCAGAACGGAGGAAGAAAAAACCTATATTCACTTTTTACATGATTCGATATTGGTGACGGCACTTATGCAGGAATCGGTGGTATGGCGCCTGGGCGAAAATGTTTTGAAACAAACGCTGCATCTTGTGTCGGAGATGACCCCAAAACAGACCGGGCTTTTTTTCGATATAGTTCAAAACGGTCAACACCCTGCAAAGATTGTAAAGGCACGCCAGTATAGAAAAGAGAAAACGGGATTATCGACCACGCAAGTCGGAAGGGATATCGAGAGTCTTAAAGAAGAGAAGCCGCTGGTGGGTAAAATTATTTCCATCTGTTCCAAGGGGCCAGTTTCCCGCGACCTGATTTATCTCGAAAGATATGATGGAAGCCTGTTTGTTCCCAATTCGGGAAAAGTTGTTACTAAAGGCGCGGATCTTGAAGATGTTAACCATCTAACCCGCAAGGACCGAGCAGATCCTAATCTGGAAGCATTAAAAGCTATTCCTAATGATGATCCTGACCGGCTCGACGATATCATGGATATTAAAAGCATATTGGATACCTACAAGGGCAGGATTATTAGTCTTCCTGACTTGGACAACATTGCAGAGGCAATTTATGAGTGGACTAGGGGGCGCTTCAATTAAGCAAATTGTGTGTAAATAATCTTTTTAATTCATTGTCTTGCAGGGGGTTCCAAATGGAGCCCCCTTTTTTTGTGTTTATTTTTGTGAAGAGTGAAGAGAAATAAAATTTAATAATCGAAAGGAGCACATGAGTCAACCATTAGATTGTAAACTGTTGACCCGCATTCAACTCGCCGAAATACTGGGCGTCAGTTTGCCCACCGTTGACCGGCGCTGCCGGGAAGGCGCCCTCCCCTTTATCCGGCTGGGGCCAAGACAAATCCGGTTCCTGCCGGCGGACGTTGAAGGCATGCTCTCGCGCCTTCGCGTCGGCCAGCACCCGGGCCAAGGTATGGTGTCACAATGAGCGCCCTGCCGTTTGCCCCCGGCGCCGTGACCCCAGCGCCAGCCTTCTGCCACCGTTGCGGAAAAGTCACGGAGACCGTTTATCTGCCGCTATCATCCGGCCATATCGGGAACTGTTGCCAGGAATGCCACGCCACCCGCAAGGGCCGTCCGTTTGTATCCCGTGCTGATTATGAACAAGCCAATGCCCACCCGGGCCGAGGGAATAACCATGAGCTTCAAGCACATGTCGCTTGTCGTTGACCATTCTAAGACCCGAGGGCCGGACCGGGCGATCATGCTTGTTATATCGCGCCGGATGAATGAGGCTGGCCAATGTTGGCCAGGAATAAATCGCATTGCCGATGATGCCGGTTTAGATAGGCGCTGCGTCATCCGTCGCCTAAAGCATATTTCAGCCAGCGGAGAACTTCTAATCCAGCGTCAAAATCACGATGTTCAAACCCGTGGTGGAATGCAGGCCGTGAACGTTTACACGCTCGCCATTAATTCATCAAAAGGTAGTGGCCCACAGCCACTACCTTCAGGCTCAAAGGGGGTGGCTGACGTGCTCAAAGGGGGTGGCTGTAGTGGCTCAAAGGGGGTGGCTGACGTGCTCAAAGGGGGTGGCCCACAGCCACCCGAATCTTCATTGAATGAAAATAAGAAATCTTCATTGAATCAAAGAGGCGGGCATGGGGTGGTTTTTAAGATACCGGATTCCCTTCAAACTCCTGAATTCATAGCGGCATGGGAATCCTGGCAGACCCACCGGAAAGAAATCCACAAACCGTTGACGGCCCAGTCCGTCAAGATGCAGATGAAGGACTTTACGGCATGGGGAACGGAACGGGCAATAGCCGCGATCGAATACACCATTAAAAAAGGCTGGCAAGGCATAAGAGAACCAAACCAAGGAGACGCCAATGGAGAGCGAAAGTCAAAAGCAGATCGAGAATATCTTGAAGTCATCGACGTGCCCAGACTCTAATCATGATGCCTGGGTGAAATCCCAGATGGATGACCGGGAGAACAGCCAGCGCAACGCGCATGTCGCGCAATTACTCCAGAATGCCCATATCCCGAAGCGCTACCTTGCGCCGGCGCGCCGGGATAACAAGGCATGGACTTCAAAGCTGGACCAACTCCAGGCAAAGATCGGCACCGGGATGTTGATCGGCCTACTGGGCACACGCGGCGAAGGCAAGACCATGCTGGCGATTGAACTGATCAAGGCGGCATGTCAGTCCGGCAAGTCTGGAATCTATGTCACGGCGATGGAGGTCTTCATGGCGATCAAGGCGGGATACAACACGGGCACCGACGAGGGCCATGTCCTGATGCCGTTCAAGATCGCCGCTGTCCTGGTCATTGACGAGGCCCAAGAACGCGGCGCTACTCCATGGGAGGATAGGCTGCTCACACACTTGGTTGATAATCGCTATGCCAACATGCGGGATACCATCATCGTCTCCAACCAAAAGCCGGCCGACTTCGGCGCGTCAATGGGATCAAGCATCATGTCCAGGATGCAGGAGACGGGCGGGATAGTCGCGTGTGATTGGCCTTCATTCAGGGTGAGCCAATGAACATCGAAGGCGGGACAAGGGCGGGCACCCATCCCCCCTCCCCGGTCAAGGTACTTCCATGGGATAGGCGGGTACAGGTTCGCGAGGATAGTTTTCTTCGCAATTCAATGATATTTGGAAAGGGTTAGCATTAACAGACGAAAGGAAACCATGAAAAAACTGAATAAATGTCAACTTGCTCGAAAAATGGCCTGCTCCCGGACCGTGATTCAAAAGCACCTAAAAAAA
>JAHIJO010000169.1 GCA_018898455.1 Verrucomicrobiota bacterium
GACGGCAAAGCCGACCCGGCCGTGTACCAGGCGGCCACCCCTTCGGCAGGCTCAGGGCAGGGCGGCAACTGGTACGTACAGCTCTCCGGAAGCGGCTATACCATCGCTTCGATGCTGGGCTTCGGCGGATCAAGCTATCAAGCCGTGGCGGGTGATTATGACGGTGACGGCCTGGCCGATCCGGCGATCTATAATACCGCCAACGGGGATTGGCAAGTGGCCATGTCCAGCCTGGGATATGGTATCGCCTCAGCCACCGGGTTCGGCGGAACCGGCTACACGGCGGTGCAGGAGAACTATGATTCCGATAACCGGTTCGACGCGGCGGTCTACAACAGTGCCAACGGCAACTGGACGGTCCTGATGTCGGCGCAAAATTACATCACGGCAACGCTGTGGGGCTTCGGCGGGCCTGGCTACACGCCGGTGTTGGGCGACTTTGACGGCGACGGCCTGGCCGACCCGGCGTTGTACGTGCCTGAGATCTCCGCCAGCCCCCAATCTATTTCTTCGCCAAAATCAGGGCCTAGCATAAAATGGTTCTTACAGGGAAACTGGTACGTAAAACAGTCGGCCAGCGGGTATGCCACAGCCACGCTGACAGGTTTTGGCGGGACAGGTTATGCGGCCAGCGCGGCCGATTTCGACGGGGACGGCAAGGCCGATCTTACCCTGCTGGATCTGACGACCGGCATCTGGCACATCAAACTCTCGGCCAGCGGGTATGCCGAGGCCACGTTGGCTTCCGGCTATACACCCTGAGTGAAAGAGAGATTGTAGAGGCACCCGTTGCCATTCGGTCCGCTTAGGGCCTTAAGCCTGTTAATAGGCTGCGCCATTTGTTGTCAGATCAAAAGTGAGCGGCCAATTCGTCGCAGAGGTCACCCTGTCGACACCATGCGCCCATAGACTATTTGTTAACTAACATCTGATTTGCAGACGCATCTAGACCTGTATAGTATGAGGGCGTCTTGCAGAAGTGAAGGTCAGTCCGGGAGGAATTCATGAAACCAATCGGCTTGTTGTTGTTTTTAGTGTTCATCGCGAACCAGGCGCTGGCACTGCCAAACCCCGCCGCCGTTTACTGCGAAATACTTGGATTTGAGTATAAAAAGGTTCAAACACCCGCAGGAGAAAAAGGGGTTGTAGTGGTCGAGCCTGGGGTACAGTTCGACGCCTGGGATTTTTTCAAGGGCAAGGTCGGGAACGACTATTCCTTCGGCGCGTTGTACGGTTACGATACGCAGTGCATCCGCACCAACATTGGAACCTGCATCCTGGAATATGCCGTGTGCGTTCCCAAAGGGCAAATATTTCTTAAGAGCGCCGGGCGCATTCCCTTGAAGGAGTTCATGGAACAAAAGGGCGTGCCGCTGTTCGATGAAACGTTGGACCGGGAAAAGAAAGCGTCAAGCAACGAGGATGTTCCGGCCAACCGTGAAGAAGACATGCTCGGCATTTATGACGTCATGGCTGAAGGCAAGATGATCCCGGCGGCATTTGATTGGCGGACCAATAGCAGTCATACCTATATCGGCCCCATCCGCGATCAGGGCAGTTGTGGTAGTTGCTATGCGTTTGCCGCCGCGGCGGCAGCGGAAGGCACCTATAACTGGGTCATGGGTAAATACGACGGCAATTGCGCTGACTTCTCGGAATCCTACATCATCTGGTGCCTGGGAAGACTACCGCAATATAACTCTCATTTCTACGGCTGTAATGGTGCGGACTATGACTATGCGGAACTGACGGCCCTTACCACGGAGGGCATCTGCTCGGAAACCGATTTCCCGTATACTGAAACTGATCCCGGATCCTGCGAGCACTGGTCTGATCCGGTAACCGTGTTTTCCGAGTGGCACCGCATACCCTGCAGTGACATTGAAGCCATTAAGACGGCGATCATGACGTATGGCGTCGTGGATGCCGCCGTTTATGCGAGCGATAGTTTTCAATCTTATAGTGGCGGCATCTTCTCCGACACAAGCACTAATTGTTCCGAAAGTCCATGTTATTACACTTCGGTCAATCACGCCATTGCCCTCGTCGGCTGGGATGATAATCCGCCGGAAGGCGGCGCTGGATGCTGGATTCTGCGAAACAGTTGGAATACAGACTGGGGAGAAGACGGCTATATGCGCATCCGTTACCATGCGGCCCGAGTGGCTTGCGAAGCATGCTACTTGATATTCCTTGGCTCCAACACCCATACCCTTGCAGTCACCTCGGCGCACGACGGCGCTTATCCCCCGGCGGGGATCATGACCAACAACCACGGCGTCTCCATAACTTGTTCCATTACCAACTCGCCGGTAATTAACGGAACCACTCAGTTTGTCTGCATGGGCTGGTCCGGCTCCGGCAGTGTTCCTGTTACAGGGAGCAGTACCAACACGGGATCATTTGCGTTGACCAACGATTCCGCGATTATCTGGCTGTGGCGAACGAACTTCGACCTATCGGCGCCAACGGGCGTATCGGCCAGTGATGGGACCTTAGCGGACAAGGTGTTGGTTACCTGGAATAGTGTGGCCAATGCCACAGGCTATACGGTCTGGCGGAGCGGAATGAATACCACCAATAGCGCTGAACTGATCGGGGCGAGCATTACAACGACCAACCACAACGATACCACCGCCGTTGCTGGCGTTATCTATTACTACTGGGTGAAAGCGACCCATGCTTCCGACACCAGTGCCTTTAGCGCGTCTGATTCGGGCTGGCGCACCGAAGTACTGCTGGGGGTCAGCGCCGATTACGACGGGGACGGCAAGGCCGACCCGGCTGTCTATGTGGGATCAACCGAAATCTGGTATATTAAACTGTCGGCCTCCGGCTACGACCTGGTCACTCTGCCTTTCGGCGGCACGGGTTATACGGCGGTATTCGGCGATTTCGATGGCGACGGCAAGGCCGACCCGGCTGTCTATGACTCGGTGACCGGCCATTGGCAAATAAAATTATCGGCCAGCGGTTATGCCGTGGCTGCTATGTCCGGCTTCGGCGGAGCGAGTTATCAAGCCGTGGCCGGGGATTACGACGGGGACGGGAAAGCCGACCCGGCGATCTATAATACCGCCAGCGGCGACTGGCTGGTGGCCATGTCCAGCCTGGGGTATGG
This sequence comes from Verrucomicrobiota bacterium, assembly GCA_018898455.1. Taxonomy (GTDB): domain Bacteria; phylum Verrucomicrobiota; class Kiritimatiellia; order JAAZAB01; family JAAZAB01; genus JAHIJO01. Next base: position 3,122 of record JAHIJO010000169.1, read on the forward strand.
GGTGGCGTCGGCGGAAGGCTTTGGCGGAACCGGCTACACGACGGTCCAGGAGAACTACGATTCCGACAACCGGACCGACGCAGCGATTTACAACAGCACCAATGGCAACTGGACGGTCCTGCTCTCGGCCAGCAGTTACATCACAGCAACCCTGTGGGGCTTCGGCGGGACAGGTTATGCACCGGTGTCGGGCGACTTCGATGGGGATGGCTGGGCTGATCCGGCGACCTATCAGGAATCCACGGCGACCTGGTCCGTGAATCTATCGGGGAGCGGATATGCAACGGCCACGCTGACTAGCTTCGGCGGGACCGGGTATCAAGTATCAGCCGCCGATTACGATGGCGACGGCTTGGCCGACCCTACCCTGTTTGATCTGGCGACCGGTATCTGGCACATCAAGCTTTCAGCCAGCGGGTATGCGACGGCTACATTGGCCTCCGGATATACGCCCTGAGGAAAAGAGATTGTAGGGGCGCTGTTTGCCCTTCGACTTTGCCGTTTCGACGCAAGGATATGAAACAGCTCCTCTTGCTCAAGGCCCCGAGCAAAGTCGAGGGGTTCAGGGCCTTGAGCCTGTCGAAAGGCTGTACCCACAACCATAACATTAACCACAGGCGGGACTGCCCGCCATAGCGATTTCGCAAAGGCGGTAACCGACCTACCCCTTCCCCCGAACTCCCGGAGAGTCGGGCCGGGTGAATCGGCGCCGCAAGTATTTAGAGCCTGTCCCACGGGGGAATAAATTTAGATACCCCCTGGGCGATCAATACCCCAACAGATAACATTTTCCGGCCGGGTAATTCCAATTTCACATATCGCCGCTAAAACTCCCGCAAAACGGCCGTTTTCAGGCA
>JAHIJO010000016.1 GCA_018898455.1 Verrucomicrobiota bacterium
CCTGAAAACGGCCGTTTTGCGGGAGTTTTAGCGGCGATATGTGAAATTGGAATTACCCGGCCGGAAAATGTTATCTGTTGGGGTATTGATCGCCCAGGGGGTATCTAAATTTATTCCCCCGTGGGACAGGCTCTAATTATCCATAGCGTCACAAGTCAACACCGCGTGAGGTCACGCGAACTGGGTCTTGATATTGGCGATGGCAAAGTCGCCCCCCCCCCTGTACCAGGCCTCGGCCGCCACCTGGTTCGTGAGGCGGTCCGGAAGCGGCTACGCCACGGCGACGGCCAATCAGTAACGCATCGCCGGGGAATGCCGTTCTACACGAACGGCCGCTACAACGGGGAGATAAATATAGATTCCATGAAGTGAAATCTATTCGGCGTTCAGGTAAGGCGCGGGCGGATCCTGGAGCCAGCGCGACGTCAGCGATCCATCGGCGGTGTTTTTCCACGACGCATACCACCCGAACACGGCAATGGCGACCACCACCAGGACCACCATGCCCGTGACGGCCAGAATGGTTTTCCATGTTTCCACCGGCAGACGCATCGCGGACAGCGAAACACACTGGACTTTAAATTCCGGCCAGCGGATTCTCTGTAGGGCTGTCTCCCAGAATGCGACGGATCCATGAATAGAGGGAGCTTGTTTGACCTTGAGCTCCGACGCATTACTAGTTGGCGACGGCGCTGATGGCAGACGGTGTTTTTCCGCCGGCGGCATTTTTTTCACCGGTAGGATTTTCTTCGCCGGCAGTGGTTTTGACGCCGCTCCCGGTTCTCGATTCCGATATACCTGCATCAGCGGCTGGGGATTCAGCCCGACACACTCGGCATAAAGTTTGATGAAGCCCAGCGCGTAGATCGGCGCGGGGAAAATGTGAAAATCGTCGGCTTCGATAGCTTGGATGTGATTCACCATTGCCCGGGTGGCGTGGGCCACATCGACTACGGTCATTTTCTTGTTTTCGCGGCCTTTTTTCAGAGTTTGGCCAATGGTTTCCATTTTATTCTTTTTCCTCCTGATTCGACGATCCAGCAGGAATGTCGCCGTCCAAGTCCACGAGAATCTCGCGCGGATCGGATCCGTGCGCCGGACCGACAATCCCCATTTCCTCCAGCTTGTCCATCAGCCGCCCGGCCCGGTTGTACCCGATCCTCAGTCGCCGCTGCAAGTGCGAAACGGACGCCTTACGGGATTCGCGAATGATGGCGACAGCCATCTGGAGCAGGTCATCATCAATGCCGTCATCTTCCAGCGCCAAAGACGCCGCGGGGTTCTCAATTTTTTCCTTCAGGTCCTTGATGTAGTCGGGCCGTGACTGCTTTTTTATAAATTCCACGATGGCCTTGATGTCGTCATCGGTGGTCATGGCGCCCTGGGCGCGCACCAGCTTGCTGACACCCGGCGGAAGGATCAGCATGTCGCCGCGGCCCAGCAGTTTTTCGGCGCCGGGCCCGTCAAGGATGGTGCGGCTGTCCACCTGCTGGGCCACCTGGAATGATAGCCGGGCGGGAAAGTTCGCCTTGATCGTCCCGGTAATCACGTTGACGGACGGACGCTGGGTCGCCAGGATCATATGGATACCAACGGCACGGGACAACTGGGCCAGCCGGGCAATGGAGTTCTCCACATCCGCCTGCGCCACCAGCATGAGATCAGCCAGTTCATCAATGATGATCACGATATAGGGCAGGGTATCGGGCAAGGGCGTTTCCGCGCCGTCCTCGGAGGATTCCGGAGGCGGCGCCACGACGGGCGGGCGCACATTAAAGGATTGAATATTCCGAACTCCGGCGCGGGCAAATATTTTATAGCGCTTTTCCATCTCGTTGATGGCCCAGCGCAATCCAAAAGCCACTTTTTTCGCCTCGGTAATCACCGGCACCAGCAGGTGGGGAATGTCCTGGTACACCGAAAATTCAATGATCTTCGGATCCACGAGAATCATCTTCAGCTCCGACGGCTTGCGCGACATCAGCAGGCCGGCCAGGATGGAATTCATGCAGACCGTCTTCCCCGACCCGGTCGCCCCCGCGATCAGCAGATGGGGCATCGTGGCCAAGTCCGCGATGAGATCTGAGCCGCCGACATCCTTGCCCAGGATCAGTGGAATGGCCGCCTTGCTCGACTGCCACTGTTCCCCTTCGAGAATCTCGCGCAGGTAAACCTTGTTTGCCATCATGTTTGGCACCTCGATGCCCACCAGGCCTTTGCCGGGAATGGGCGCCTGCACGCGGATGCTTTGGGCTTTCAGGGTCAGCGCCAGGTTGTTGCTGAGCTGGCCAATCCGCTCGACCCGCACACCAGCCGCCGGCAGGAGCTCATAGCGCGTGACAACCGGTCCCTCCACGATGTTCTTGACCTCGCATTCAATCCCGAATTCCGCGAGGGTCTCCTTCAGTACCCGGGCAGTCGTCTGAACATCGCCCTTGATGGTCCGGTCGTTGGACGATGGGATCGGCTGGAGAATACTGAGCGGCGGCAGTTGGTAGTCCGCCGGCGGCGGGGCGGCAGACGCAGCAAGCAGCGCCCCCGCAGGCGCCGGTTTCTCAGGCTTGGCCCTTTGTTTTTCCGGTTCTTTCCGCGGCTTCGCCGGCGGCGGTTCCATAACGGGGAAAATCGTTTCCGGACGTTGCGGACCGGCGCTCGGCTCCGGCATGACCGTCCGCGGCTGGCGCTGTTCCTTCTTCATTTCCTTTTCCTTCTGCGCGATCTGGCGGGCAATCTCGCGCTCTTCCCGGTCAATTCTTTCAAGCTGATCACGACGGGCATCCAGCATCTCACGGAACCGCGTCTTCAGGAACAACGCCGCTTGCGATATCCCATGGAAAAACCGAAACAGGCCCGGTTTACCGACGAACATGATAAGGCCGCAAACCAGCAAGCCGGCCATTAATACCGTCGCTCCCGTGTTTCCCAACAGACCCTCGATCCATTGGTCAGCGACAAGCCAGCCGAAAAGTCCCCCGGTGATGCCGGAAATGTTGAACTGCGCGCAGAGCGACCCCCACCCCGATGCATGCAGGGTCAGGAGTCCGCTGACTGCGAGAATCACGGCACATCCCCAAGCCAAACGCCGGCCCGCAGAAACGGCGGAGCGAAAGAGAAAGAAAAGCCCCATCATCCCACACACGATCGGCAGAAGAAACGCCCCCAGTCCCAGGATCATCAAGCTCACGAAGGCAAACCAGGCGCCAGCCGGTCCAATAAAATTCAGCGGCGGATCGTTGGATGGAACCTTAAGCAGGAGAATATCCTCCCAGCGGTAGGAGACCAGCGACAAGACCATGAGGGCGCTCAGGGTTAACAACACAATCCCCCACAATTCACTGATCCCGCTTTGCCTGCTTGGAGTCGAGTCGCTCATTTTACAATTCAACCGGACTACAGATTAGAATTAATAATGCAGTATAAGCCGCATTACTGGCCCAGCACAATATGCGCATAGGGCGGGTCCACCGCTACGGACACATTGTAACCCGGCGGCAGATATACCTGAATGGGTAAATCATAAGTCAGCGAGGGGTCCAACTCAACACAATCCACGAATGCCCTCGGCGCCGCCGATTTCAGGTTTTCCAGGACTTCCGATGTTCCCGTAATCACGACGCTGACTCGTGCCGGCGTGATTTCCGCCTTAACCGGCGAACCCGGGTTCCCGATGGCAGTCACAGGCACGTCTTTCCACGCCAGGTTTCCTGTTTTTTCCGTGATCACCACCCCTACCTGCACGTCGGGCGGATCGATCCGGGGCGACCACGTATCGCTGGGCGGCAACACCCTACAGCGCTTGGTAAATCCCTCGATGCGCCCTTCGACGTCCACGGGTTCCGTGTATACCCACTCCATCTGCTGAAGCTGCTGCGCCGGCCCGCGCAGGCAGACCACCGCCGGCGTACAGATTATTTGCTCCACCTCTCCGGAAAACGGCTTCCCCGTGGTCCGGCCTTTCACAGGGATCATCTTCTCCGACTCGTGATCCAGACTGATCCGAACGCGCTCCGGGTGAATCTGAATGGCCCGCACGCCCCGAATCCCCTGAATCGCACGCGGCGTGATGGACATGTCAATGGCGCCGGCAACGGCATTGGTCCGCACGTCGATCACGGCTTTGATCTGCTTGTGATCCATAAGTCGAATATCCTCCCGGGATCCACGGAACGTCGCTGTGACGGCATTATCGGACTGACGAAACACCGCCCATCCTTCGCCCGTCCGGATCTGCAGAGGAATATCCGCTATAATGATTTCAAAGCTGATAGTTTCCCGGATGGCAAACCACGACACGATCGCCAGCAGGATGGATACCATTTTCAGTCCGATATTGTTGAGGAAGATGGCTTTCATAACCTCACGCGCTTCTTGGACCGGTGGAAAATATATTCAAAGACTTTTTCATCCACCGCCACCGGTTCCCGGTATCCTGCGATTTGAGCAGAATGTCGGAAAGAAACCGCTTCAATTCATCAAGCTCCAGATCCTGGACCAAACGCCCTTCATGGCTGACCGAGATCATACCGGTCTCTTCCGAGACCACGACAACCACGGCATCGGTCTCATCGGTCAAGCCGACGGCCGCTCGATGGCGGGTGCCGATCGCCTTGCCAAATGCGTTGCTTTGCGACAACGGGAACATGCAACGAGCGGCTACAATCCGGTTCCCTGAAATAATGACACCGCCGTCATGCAGGGGGGTATAGGGGTAAAAAATGCTGGCCAGCAGTTCGGGACTCACCGCGCTGTCGATCATGATGCCCGTTTCCTGAATGGGACGGGTGCCGATATCCCGCTCAATGGCGATCAACGCGCCGATCCGGCGTTTCATCAGCAGGTTCACCGCCTGAACCAGATTATCCACCAGCGCCCGGTTGGTGACGCTCGTGCCGAAGAGATGCTGTTTGCCCAGCTCGCCGAGCGCCCACCGGATTTCCGGCTGAAAAATAACCAAAAACGCCACGGCCAGATAGACGGAGAAACGACCCACGATCCAGTTCAACGCATCCAGGTGGAAGAGTCGCGTCGCCACAATCAGGATGACAAATACAAACAAAAATCCGGTCAGCACGGGGGTGGCGCGCGTGCCGCGGAAAAAATAAAGCAGGTAGTAGAACACGACCGCCAGACAGGCAATCTCGATCCAGCCGAAGATATCCGGAAATCCCACCCGACTCAACCACTGCATGATGTCTGTTTCTCCTGAATCAAGACGTTCATTACCTCGATGACATCCCGTGATTCCCGGACGTCATGGACCCGCATGACATGGGCGCCTTCCAACAGACCATACGCCAAAGCACCCAAACTACCCGCCATCCGTTCCCCCACCCCCCGGCCTGTCAGATGCTCCAGAAACCGTTTCCGCGACAATCCAACCACAATGGGACGGCCGCAGTTGCGGAGCGCGCCCAGACAGGCCAGCAACCGGACATTATGTTCCGCCGTCTTTCCAAACCCGATGCCCGGGTCAATGGCCAGCGCGTCCCGGTCGATCCCCTTCCCCGTCAGTTCATCAACCCGCGTCCGAAGATAATCGCGCACCTCGCGGACAACATCCTCGTACCGGGGATCCTCCTGCATCGTGCGCGGTTCGCCGCGCATGTGCATCAGGATCGCGCCGGCGCGCGACTCGCGAACCACATCGGCCATCCGCGGGTCCGCCGTCAAGGCCGAGATATCATTAACGATATGTGCCCCGGCCGCCAAGGCCTGCTCCGCCACCGCGCTTTTCATTGTGTCAACTGATAGTACCGCCTGACAGCTCCGGCTCAAGGCTTTAATTACGGGAATCACCCGGGCCAATTCTTCATCCGCCGGAACCGGCGCCGCGCCGGGCCGCGAGGACTCGCCCCCCACGTCAAGGATAGCGGCGCCTTCCCGGACCATCTCCAGCCCGCGCTCCACCGCGCGATCCCCATCATAAAAACGCCCCCCGTCGGAAAAGGAATCCGGCGTCACATTCAAAATACCCATCAGGAGCGGTTTCGCACCCCGCCGAAATTCGCGGTCGCGGCATTTCCAAACCCATCGAATTTTATCCATAAGCCTGATTCCAAGCCGGAACAAGCCATCAGGCTATCTGCGCCTGGCCGGAAACGGGCGCCGGCGCTTCCGACGGCACGGATTCCTTGGCTGAAGCCAGGACCTTCTCGGACTTCTGCCCTTGATTGGGATCCGCCGGCGCCCGCTCCTCCTCCGTCAGGATATGCCCGCATTTCACGATATCCTCGATATCCTGTCCATCCAAAGTCTCCCGTTCAACCAAAAGCCCGGCGATCAAGTCCAACTGAGCGCGGTACATCTGAAGAATTCCCCTGGCACTCTCGTAGGATTCCCGCAATAATTTATTAACTTCCTGATCAATGCGGCGCGAGGTTTCTTCACTGAAATCATGGCTCCGGGCCACTTCGCGGCCGAGAAACAGCAGTTCCTCCTGGGCGCCGAATGTCTGCGGTCCCATTTCCTGACTCATGCCCCAGTTGCAGACCATCAGCCGGGCCAAGTGCGTCGCTTGTTTCAAGTCGTTGCCGGCGCCGGTGGAAATGTCGCCCAGAACCATCTCCTCGGCGACCCGGCCGCCCATCAGGCCCGCCAGCATTCCCTTGAGCTTGAGCAGACCTTCCGTGTAACGGTCCTTTTCCGGCAACTGCATCGTGGCGCCGAGATAGGCCGTGCCGCGGGGAATAATGGTGATCTTATGCAGTGGCTCGCTTTTTTCCACGAGCTGGAGTACCAGCGCGTGCCCAGCCTCATGATACGCGGTCAGTTTTTTTTCGTCATCATCCAGAACCCGACTGCGGTGCTCCCTTCCCCAGCGCACCTTGTCGCGCGCTTCTTCCAGAGCCTGCATATCTACGCCAACTTTGCCCTGGCGCGCCGCCAGGAGGGCGGCCTCGTTGAGCAGGTTGGCCAGGTCGGCTCCGGAAAATCCCGACGTTCCCCGCGCCAAACGCTTCAAATCGGCGTTGGACGCAAGCTTGATTTTCCGGGCATGAATCTTCAGGATTTCCTCGCGGCCTTCCAGGACCGGCAGATCAATCACGATTTGCCGGTCAAACCGACCGGGCCGCAACAGGGCCGGATCCAACACGTCCGGGCGATTGGTGGCCGCAATGATGATCACGCCGTCCTGGGTTTCAAAGCCGTCCATTTCCACCAGCAGGGCGTTCAGGGTCTGCTCCCGCTCATCGTGCCCGCCGCCGATCCCACTGAACCGGCTCCGGCCGACCGCGTCGATCTCGTCGATGAATACGATGCAAGGCGCGTTTTTCTTGCCCTGCTCGAACATGTCGCGGACACGCGAGGCGCCGACGCCGACGAACATCTCCACAAAGTCCGACCCGCTAATGCTGAAGAACGGAACATCGGCCTCGCCGGCGATCGCCTTGGCCAGCAGGGTTTTGCCCGTGCCGGGCGGCCCCATCAGCAGGACACCCTTCGGGATGCGGCCGCCCAGGGTTTGAAATTTCTTGGGATCCTTGAGAAACTCGACGATCTCCTGAACCTCCTCCTTGGCCTCGTTGATACCGGCGACCTCCTGGAATGTGATCTTGGTGCGGTCGCGGGCCAGGAGGCGGGCGCGGCTTTTCCCGAAGCTCATGGCGCCGTGTCCTACGGCGCGCATTTGCCGCAGGAACAAGAAATACAGCAGACCCACAAAAAGCAGGATCGGCACGGCACCCTGAACCAACTGCCAGACATCCACCCGCTGGCGGTTGAAGGAAAACGGCACCCCGTTCTCCTTGAGCCAGGCCGGCAGACCGTCGGTGACCACGATATCCACCTTGAACTTGCGGGGCTTGCCGGTCTTGGTGTCCAGCTCGGTCATCTCGCCGCGAATGAATTGGGCGCCGGCTATCTCGGTTACTATTTCACAGCGGCGGATTTTACCCTGCTCCACCCATTGCACGAAGTTGGGATTGTAATCAATCGTCTCAACCGACTCCCGGCCGCCCTGGAACAGGTTGAACATCACTAGAAAGCCTATCAACAGCAGTAGCCAGAGGAAGATCGTCCGCATGGCGAACTTCGGCTTGTCATCATTCTCGTTTCTCGGCGGAGGTCTGGGATTCTGAGGTTCCATGACGCAATGGATTCCGATTAAATATTTTTTTATTTCAGCCGGGGATCACGTTAACACACCGGCCTGGGATTTGCAACCCGGCTCTAACCCGGGTATTGCACGCACTTCGCGGATAAAAGGCATTTCAAAAAAACGGACTAAAGTTTATGCTTGCGATGCTCCTGAATTTTCCATGGACTCCGGCGCAGCCGGCGCCGGCAGGGACGGCGATGCATCGTGCATCAGTTCCAGCTTGGATTCCACCCGGCCCAGGCGTTTTTCGGCTTCCGCGTAACGCTTGGCGGCGTCGCCCAGATGCTTGCCGACCACCCGGAATTCACCCGTGAAAAGGTCCAGTTCTTTTCTCAGGCGGGCCAGGTGATCCATGATTTCCCGCGCGCTTTCCTCCACCCGCATGCCCCGGAGCCCCAGCAGGATCGTCTGGAGATACGCATAAAAGGAATTGGGCGAGACCGGAATGACCCGCCGGCTGAGGGCATACTGGAAGAGCGGCTGGGCGTCGCTCCACTCGTTCTTGACGATCATTTCGTAATAGACGTTCTCGGCGGGGATATACATCATGGCAAAATCGAACGTGCCCTCGTCCGTGCGAATATATTTTCCGGCGATGTCGTCAATATGCTTCTTCACGTCCCGCACGAACTGTTTTCCTGCCGCCTGCCGCTCCTCATCGGCGGCGGCGGCCAGGACGCGTTTGAAATTCTCGAGCGGGAACTTGGCGTCAATGGCCACCATCCCCAGGCTGAGCCGGATAACGGCATCCACGGTCTCGCCGCCCTTGAATTTATACTGGGCAACAACGCAATGCTCAGGGAGCACCTGGGCCAGCAGATCGATCAGCATATACTCACCCATGCCGCCGCGCAATTTGGGGGCCTGCAGGGTCTGCTGGAGCTCCGCGATATCCCGGCCGACCTCGAAAATACGCTTGGACGCCTCGTCCATCTGGCCCAGACGCTGGCGGACGTCGCCGATGACCTTCGTCGCGTTGTCCAGGCGGTCGCCCACCGTCCGATTGGCCTCGGTCATGGCACGCGCCACCTGCTCATGCAGGGTGCGCATTTCCTCACGGAGATTTTTCTGCAGGACCTCCACCTGCTGAACCGTCTGCGCCGCGCCGGAATGAATCTGATTCTGGAGCAGGAGCAGGGATTGGGACTCCGGTGCCTGCCGGACCGCCTGCAGCAGCGAGCGCCGGACCCACCAACCCACGGCAACGATCACAATCCCGACGATTAATGCTGGCAAAATAAAATCCATCCTCTTAGAATCATAGCGCAATTGGTCGGAAAGACACAAGTGTATTAGAACGCGTCAAAAGTCGCAGGTCACCACGTCGCCCCGTGGCGGCGCAAGTGGCCCCTTTGCCGCAGACGGGGAAAATTTTCTCATGTCTTCTGAAACTCAAATCCGTGTTCTGCCGGACCACGTGGCCAATAAAATTGCCGCCGGCGAAGTGGTCGAACGCCCGGCCTCCGTGCTTAAGGAATTAATGGAAAATGCGCTGGATGCCGGCGCCACCCAGATCGACGTGGATGTCTTGGCGGGGGGGCGGACTCTGGTCAAGATCAGCGACAACGGCGGCGGTATGAACCGGGATAACGCCCTGCTGGCGGTGGAACGCTATGCCACCAGCAAAATCAGGGATGTGGATGATATCGAACATATCGCCACCCTGGGCTTCCGAGGCGAGGCGCTGGCGGCCATTGCTTCCGTGTCGCGGCTGACCCTGCGCACGCGCCTTGCCGGGGACCTGGGCGGCACGGAAATCGTCATGGCCGGAGGCAAAATCCAGGATGTGCGCGACGCGGGCTGTCCGCCAGGCACCACCCTGGAAGTCCGCAACCTGTTTTTCAACGTACCTGCCCGGCGCAAGTTCCTGCGGTCGGAACCAACGGAGTTCGCTCATATCCGCCAGGTGTTTTTCATGTATGCCCTGTCGCATCCGGCCGTGGGAATGAACCTGACGGCAGACGGCCGGGCAGTTTACGTGCTGGCGGGCGGGGCCGCACTGGAAGACCGGCTGCGGGACCTGTTGCCGACAACGGCCAAATCCATGTTGCGTCACGTGAACTACACCGCTCGCGGCATCATCGTGTCCGGATTCATAGGGCTCCCGGCCAACAGCCGGGCCGACCGGTCAGAGCAATATCTGTTCATCAACGGCCGCCCCGCCGGCGCGCCGGTCCTGAGCGGCGCCCTCCGCGAAGGCTATCATTCGCTGCTGCCCCGGAACCGCTATCCGGTCGTGTTTCTGTTTTTCAGCCTGGACCCGGGCCTGGTGGATGTCAACGTGCATCCCGCGAAAAAGGAAGTCCGATTCCGCGATCCCGCCTCGATCCGTGACGCGATGATCGAAGCCATCCGACGGGCCCTCGCCCTTGACGGCCGGGTCAACGGATCAAAAGTTCAGGACGGACAAGCCGGGCCGACCCCGGGACCGGCGCCACAATCTATCTTCCGTTCGCTGGCCGGATTTGACCGGATGATTCCGTCCCAAAGCTTTCCCTATCCCCGCCAGCCTTCCAAAACCATGCCAGAGCCGCCAGTCTCAACGACGCCCGGACCTGCCGGCCGCGAGAGCGCTTCCAAGGCCATCCCCATCGCCGCCGGCGGCGAACACGGTTCGCCATGGTTATGGTGCCGTATCCTGGGACAGGTGGGCAATCTGTACGTGGTGATGGAAACCGAAGACGGGCTGGTTCTGATGGACCCGCACGCGGCCCACGAGCGGGTGCTGTATGAACGCTATCTGGCGGCGGTCATCCAAGGCCATATTGAAAGTCAAGGTCTCCTGATCGCCGAAACAGTGGAACTGCCGCCGGCCGGCGCCCAGCAAGTGCGCCGGCACCTGGAGCTCTTGAAAACGCTCGGCTTCGGCATCGCCGAATTCGGCGGAGACACTTTCGTGGTGGACGCGCTTCCGGCCTGCTTTGCCGACGTGCCGCCCCGGCTTCTGCTCCCGGACATGGCCGGCGCCCTGGAACAATCCGGCGAACGGGGCGGCACCCGACGCCTGCTGGAGGAACGCATCGCCCAGGCCGCCTGCAAGGCGTCCGTGAAAGCGCATCAAACGCTGACGCACGAGGAAATTGAAACCCTGGTGATCCAGCTGGCGCGCACTGAAATGCCTTATACCTGCCCGCACGGGCGTCCGACGCTGATTCATACGTCGTTTCAGGAACTGGCCAAAAAATTCGGGCGCTCATGAACCGCGCGCCGGGCATGAGCGGCGGACTGGCCATGGGTCTTGAGGTTCTCGTAGGCAAGCTGGTACCGGGCGCGATCCTCGTGGGTCATGGCATCAGCCACCTTCTTTTGAAGATCACGGAACGGTTCTTCGGCCATGCGGAATAAGTGAGCCACATCCTGAAGGAGCTGTTCACTGCTCCGGGTAAAATTCATGGAAGATTCCGTCTTGCCGTCGCGATGGAGAAATTTCCAAAGCGGACTCCGGCTGTTATCCAGTTGGGATTCATTTTCCATCATCGCCCGCGCCGAATGGAGGTAGCAATATACCAGCCGGAGAAACACAATCAGAGCCTCTTCCTGGGGGTCGGCCCGTTCGGCCTTGACGGCCATCGCGGCCGGCTCCAGGGAGGATTGCACATAATAGAGAACCACATCGATATGCCCCAGGCGTTTTTTGACCGGCAACGCCTGCAAGCATTCAGCAAAGAGCTCCATGGCCTTTTCCAGGAACACGTCCCGCCGGCCCAGATGGACCGGACGGTTAAGATTGGAATTAGCGTTCGGTGTGCTCATGACAGCTTTAAATCGATCAGGCCCATCAACCATCAAACCATTAACCATTCCCAATCCGCGCACACGCGCAGATCGGAAACTTGCATCCCGGCCTTCTTCATGCCATACTAGGCGCCATCTTTCAAGTATAAACAGGGAGAGCTTTATGTTGGATTTGAAATGGATTCGGGAACGAGAAGCGGACGCGCGCGAAGGATTCCTGAGACGGGGCATTCCCCTGGAGCCGCTGGACGCCCTGATCCGCCTGGACCAGGAGCGCCGCCGGCTGGTCACCGACACCGAAGCGCTGAAATATCAGCGCAATACCGCGTCCGAGGAAATCGGGAAACTGAAAAAAGCCGGTCATGACACCGCCGAAAAACAGCAGGCCGTGAAAACGATCGGCGACCGGATATCCGAGCAGGACAACCGGCTCCGCGAAATTGACGCCGAACTGAAAAAGAGCCTGCTGATCCTTCCCAATCTACCCCATGCGACCACCCCCACGGGCACCGGCTCGGCCGAAAACGTTGTGGTCCGATCCTGGGGTGAACTGCGGACGTTTCCATTTCAGCCCCAAGGGCACGTGGACATCGGCGAGCATCTGGGCATTCTGGATTTTACCCGGGCCGCCCGGATGACCAGCTCCGGATTTCCGCTCTACGTGGGAGCAGGGGCCAGGCTGGAACGGGCCCTGATCCAGTTCATGATCGACCTGCACGTCAAGGAGCACGGCTACCTGGAAGTGTCTCCTCCCTTTGTCTGCAATTCCGCAGCCATGACCGGCACCGGCCAGCTTCCCAAAATGGCGGAAGACATGTACTACATTCCGACGGACGACCTCTACCTCGTTCCCACGGCGGAAGTGCCGGTGACCAACATTTACCGCGAGGAGATCATTGGGCGGCCCCTGCCTGTTTACCTCGTGGCGTATTCGCCGTGCTTCCGCCGCGAGGCGGGATCGGCCGGACGCGAAACCCGCGGCCTGATCCGCGTGCACCAGTTCGACAAGGTGGAAATGGTTAAATTCGTCGAACCGGCAACGTCCTACAACGAACTTGAAAAACTCGTCGCCAACGCGGAGGATGTCCTGCAACGGCTGGGCCTGGCCTACCGGATCCTCGCGTTGTGCAGCGGCGACCTCAGCTTCGCGGCCGCCAAATGCTATGATATCGAGTTGTGGGCGCCCGGCCAGAATGCCTGGCTGGAAGTGTCTTCCTGCAGTAATTTCGAGGCTTTCCAGGCCCGGCGGGCCGGTATCCGGTACCGGAACAAGGCCGGCAAGGTGGAATTTGTCCACACCCTGAACGGCTCGGGGGTTGCCCTGGCCCGGCTGGTGGTAGCCATCCTGGAAAACGGCCAGCAGGCCGACGGCTCCGTCATGCTTCCCGAGGCACTGGCGCCCTACCTGGGCGGACTCCGCCGCCTGGAGCCCGGCCAGGGCGGAACGCTATAAGCGTTTCCTATTAGATTGAATTAGGCCTTCGGCAACTTTGCCGTTCTATCGAATGGCCTCTACAATGGATGCTGGTGTAGTGGCGGTTCGGTAGAACCGCAAGATTGAATTCCTATACATTAAATTAGGCCGCCAAGGGCGGCAACTGTTTCTTTCGGTAGGGCTGGCAGTCCCTTGCCGGCCGATCGGTCAAGCGTCCGGCGGTCAAGGGACTGACCGCCCTACCTTTTGTATTCCCATACAGAACTGCCATCTTCATTCAATGATCATCGATAATGTCAAAGCCGCCATTCGCCGGCATGATCTGTTCCGGCCGGGCCAGCACATCCTGGTCGGCGTCTCCGGCGGCGCCGACTCCATCGCGTTACTCGCAATCCTGCGCGATCTGGCGCCGGCTTGGAAACTCCGGCTGACCGCGGCCCACCTGAATCACCTGATTCGCGGCAAGGCGGCCGCTGAAGATGCCCGGTTTGTCCGGGCCTTCGCCCGGCAACTGGGTGTCAGCTTCATTGAGGACCACAAGGATGTTCCGCGCCTGGCGCGCAAGAGGGGAATTTCCCTGGAAATGGCGGGACGGGAAGCCCGCTATACGTTCTTTGCCGACGCTGCCAAGCGCCGGCACTGCAACGCCGTGGCAACGGCGCACACGACGGACGATCAGGCTGAAACCATCCTGATGAAGCTTGCCCGCGGCGCCGGCGCCCAGGGTCTCACCGGTATTCCCTACGTAACCCGCCGGGGAAATCTGAACATCACGCGCCCCCTCCGCGACATCAGCCGGGCCGCCATTCTTCAGTTCCTGCGCCGGCGCCGCCTGACCTGGCGTGAAGACGCCACCAATGCCGATGGCGCCTATCTCCGGAATCGTGTCCGCCACGAGGTGCTCCCCTTCCTGGAAGCCAAGCTCAATCCCCGGATTCGTCAGGCGCTTGGGCGAATGGCCGAGATTCTCGACAAGGAAAACGCATGGCTTGACATGTTGTCCCGAGATATTTTATCTGAATGCACCGGCAGTAAACCAACAACACAGGTCCTCGATAAATCTTTGAAAAAACTATCGGCCACGATGAAGCGCGTCCCTCCACATACTGATATTGGAGGGCCACGCTCCGTCGTGGCCGTTCCTCAAAGGGTTTTGCAGTACGCCCTCGACGGCCGGATACTGGCTTCCCAGCCCCAGGCGGCGCGGCGGCGCGTATTGCGGCTCTGGCTGGTGGAAAACGGCCTGGCGCCCGAATCGCTGGACTTCGACGCCGTTGATCGCCTGGACAAATTGTTGATGTCCCGGCAAATCGGACGCGCCGTGACCCTGCCCAAGGGACGTGTTGTTCGGAAAGAGTGTTATTCCCTGTGCTTTGACAGTGAAAAAAAGCCGGTTTCAGATCCCTTCTGCGTTCCTTTGACGATTCCCGGCGAAACACTATTGCCGAACCATGAACTCCGCATCCTAGCTTCCCTGGCGTCCGGTATTCAAAAACCGAAGCCGGACGGCATCGGGCATTATCCGGCTCGGGCCTCGCTGGCAGTTTCAGCCTGGCATCGACGACGTATTATTGTTCGTTCCTGGAATCCCGGCGACCGGATGGCGCCGCTGGGTCTGGCCGGATCGAAAAAAGTCCAGGATATTTTTACGGATGGAAAAGTTCCCCGGGACCAGCGGCGCCAGGTGCCAATCTTCGAATGCGGCGGCGAGATCATCTGGATTCCCGGATACCGGATTGCACGCGGGTGGAACGTGGCAAACGAGAATGACAAGGCCCTGCAATTGACGGTTGAATAAATAATTGAGTCTATTTTTGACTATTCTCAATAACGACAGCGTTATCATCTATTCTGAACTGCAACCCTACCAGTTCGGTGACATATCTTATGGTATCCATCAGGGAAACGTTTTTCAAGGAAAGCGTAAGGACTGGCGGTTGTGCTGACGGTTGCAATTTGAGAATGATGTTCACGCCCCGTTCCCCGGGAGATTTCTCTGTATCAAGTTCGATGCTCCGTTGATTGATATATTGTATAACATCCCCAATCGCGGCCTGTTGAACATTCAACTCCGGAATGATAATACGCTCCATTTTCGCCTGAAGATCGCTTTTCTTTACCATTGGCGCAAGCATATTGATCACAAAAGTTTGTTTCCAGACTTGTAACAGGACCTCTTGCAAAGCCTGCTTGGCAGAGTCCCGATCCTGAAGAACCCGCCAAACGCACTTCATCATGCGGTCCTGCAGGGGGTTGATCAGCCGGTCAAAATATTCTTCATCTATTGTCAAAGCGCTTGGATCCCCCTCACCCTATCGGCCCGGCTGGTAAAAGACCCTCTGACCGCCTTCACTAATGAAACCGCATGTCAGCCAGGATTTGTGTACAGAAATTTGCATATAATCCTGGGCTTATCTTCCATCACTTTCAACCTCAACTTGCTTTTTCCTCGAATTGTGGTATCTGAGGTTCTTGCAAAACCCCTTTTGAGAAATGAAAAGGAAACGGGCGGCTCATCGGGACGATTCCCTCCAGGCGGGTAAGCTGCCCTACCAATTTATCGATAATCAATTTTTCAGAAGTTCATTCATGAATCATCGTGAACGATTTTACAACCTGATGCGCTTCAAGCCGGTGGATCGTCTGCCGGTCGTCGAGTGGGCCGCCTATTGGAAACTGACCGTGGACCGCTGGAAGCAGGAAGGGCTGCCGGCGGATATCACTGATCCCGCCGCTATCCGTAAATATTTCGGTCTGGATCCGTATTATCAGCTCTGGGTTCCCTGCCCGATCCCGGACTCTCTCCAAGACCGCGATGAAGGCCAGCGCCTCGTTAAGGACATGGCCAGCTACCGGCAGATATTGCCCCAGCTCTATCCGACCCCTGCGCTGGATTCTAATACCGTAAAGCAGTTGGAAGGCTGGGCGGTCCAACATCGGAAGGGCGATTGTGTGGTTTGGCTGACGCTGGAAGGATTCTTCTGGTTTCCACGGCGACTCTTCGGTATCGAAGAACACCTGTATGCTTTTTACGACCAGCCGGAGCTCATGCATACCATCAACCGGGACCTGGCGGCATACAACCTGCGGGTCCTGGACGAATTCTGTGCCGTTTTGCGCCCGGACTTCATGAGTTTCGCCGAGGATATGTCCTACAATCACGGCCCGATGATCTCCAGGGAACTATTCGATAACTTTATGGCCCCCTACTACCGCCGGATCGTGCCCGCGCTTCGCGAACGGGACATTGTTTGCTTCATCGACAGCGACGGCTTGATCGACAACCTGATCCCGTGGTACGCCGAGGTGGACGTGGATGGCTTTTTCCCGCTGGAACGGCAGGCGGGAGTTGACCTGGCCTGTCTGCGTCAACGTCATCCCCGCGTCCGGTTTCTCGGGGGTTTCGACAAAATGGTTATGCACAAGGGAGAAGCCGAAATACGGCGGGAGTTCGAACGCCTCCTGCCGGTCATGAGACAGGGAGGATTCCTGGTTTCCATGGATCACCAGACGCCGCCAGCCGTGTCCATCTCCACCTACCGGCTGTTCGTGCAGTTGTTGCAGGAATATTGCGGTAAAGCTGTGCACTAACCATATTTACCTTAGCGTTGCTTATGGTCGCAACCAATAATTGGAGCCGGGGTGCCCTCACCCCGGAACGTCGGCACGGGACGAGGGCATCCCGTCTCCAGAAATCCTGCTGAAAAAACAAGAATTCCAACATTTATAGTACAGATTGGAATCATCCCATGACACACCGGGAAACCATTCAACGAGTGCTCGCCTTTTCAGCCGGTCACGCCAACGCCGTATAACCTGGATTTCACCCGGAAAATGCGGGCCAAGCTGGCGGCGCACTTCGAGAAGGCCACCCGCCAGTTTGCCGAGCGTCTGGCATTTTACGGGGGCATTTCAACTCAGCAAACGCTTCCCTTCGGAACCCCCGACACCGTGCGCGCTGAGGTCCGGGAATAATCTCTTTAAGGGACAATCTGGTGAGCGCGCTTGACGGTATTCAGGTAAGTCAGAATGCCCTCGGCGATACCCCGGGCAATGTCGTTGCGATATGATGGAACAAGAATCTTCTGCTGGTCAGCCCGGCTGGATAGAAAACCGCATTCAACCAGGGCGGCCGGACAGGATGCATTGCGGATTACGACAAAGCGGGACCTTCGGACTCCACGGTCCTCGCCATGGGTGTACTTGAGCAGGCTTTTATGAAGCGTGTAACCCAGAACCATATTGGCGGCGTCATGCCGGTTTCCCGGACACACATTCCGATCGGCGGAACCGCCCGAATTATCGGCGGTTGACGGAAACCCGGCGGGGGTAAGAATATAGGTCTCAATTCCTGACGGCTTGGAACTGGCCGCCGCATTCATATGAATACTGACGAACACATCAGCCTTCCAGACGGCGGCGAGGTGATAGCGATCATCGAGCGGAACCGCCTGATCGTCGGCACGCGTCAGACGCACCAGCACCCGATAGCGCATCAGTATATCCCGAACATTTGTTGCCAGTTCCAGCGTGAGTTGTTTTTCAGCCATGCCCTGGCGGGGCATGACTGCGCCGCAGTCATTCCCGCCGTGACCGGAATCCAGGACCACGAGCCCAAATCCTTCGGGAACCAGCTTGCCCAGAGGATTGAGTAATGGAATAACGGTTTTATCTACATCCACCTGGCGAATCAGCCAGCGCCCCCATGATTTTTCAATCGGGCTGTTCAGCCAGACGGTAATACCGTTGAACGCCGCGCGGCGGCTGCCTGTTTCAAGTTCCAGGCTGTTAAACCGCGTCAAGAGGGTGGCAGTGTTTCCCTGGACCGACCAGGATCGAAATCCATAGGACCGGCTCAGCGCCTGCAACGAAACCCCATCATGGTTGTCCGCGCCACCGGATACGACCGGCACACCGGCCATTAGGATTCCGCTCAAGACAATCGGAAGCCAGGCGGTCAGAAAGCCGCAGCGCCGCCGACTGAAATAGTATTCATCAGTGTTCATGATCTGAAACAGCCGCCCTGCTTGTCTTTGTTTCGGCCCAACGGGCCGCCCGTCTGCCGCCGGCAATCATATCAAGCCCCCCCCCCCTTGACACTATTGGAATCCCAGTGTAATCTTAAAATATTAAAAAAAAAGGAGTTTCTTACTATGGCCGAATTAACGGAGGACAATGTTCCAAAACGGGCTCGGGAATTGTTCGAAAAGGGGATGATTGCCATGGAGCGGAATAATCTCCCGTATGCCATGGACATGTTCATGGCGGCGCTGATCATTGAGCCCCGGTTCATGAAAGCCCGCAAATTCCTCCGCACCGCTGGCGTGAGGCAATTCAATGATTCCCACGGCAATTCCGTAACCCATTTGTTCTCAACGCTTGGGGGCATTACCGGCCTCATTAAAGGCTTTGCCGCCTTGAAGTCCGGAAAATCCCTGCTCGCCCTCCAGATAGCGGAACAATTATTGCGGACGGATTCGCTTAACCTGCTGTTTATCCGGCTTCTATGCCGGGCGGCGGAAACGGCGGGCATGCCGGAAGTGGCTATTCAGACGCTTACCGTTGCCCGGGAATTTTATCCCCAGCGCTCGGACCTGCTTATCTGGATGGGCAATCTGTACACAGCCGCGAATCAGATGGAAGCGGCGCGGGAATGTTTCGAATCCGTGGTCGATTTGCATCCCAACGATGCCCAGGCCATGAAAGCCTACAAGGATGCCATGGCCCGCGACAGCATGCTCAAAGGCGGATGGACGGAGGTCGGCAAGGAAGGCGGTTCCTTCCGAACCGTCATCAAGGACATGAAGGAAGCCGTCACCCTTGAGCAGGAATCCAAATCCGTGCGCGGCGCACAGAGCGTGGAACTGCTGATTCAGGATGGTATCGAAAATGTCAAGCGCCAGCCGGACAATATCAATTTCCGCCGGGCGCTGGCTAATTTATATGTCGAGGCCAACCGGTTTGACGACGCGATCCGGGCAATCGAGGAATCCCGCCGCATCCCTGGTATCGACGACTCCCAGATTGACCAGGCACTGGCCGCCATTCGAACCAAGTATTTCGACAGCGAAATCGCCCAACTCCGGGAAAACGGCGACACGGCCGGCGTGGCTTCCAAGCAGGCCGAAAAAGTGGCATTCCTGTACAAGAACATCCAATCCCGCGTAGAACGTTATCCGAATGATCTGCCGCTCCGCTTCGAGTATGCCGTCCTGTTGCATGAACACGATCAGGTCAACGAGGCTATTCAGCAGTTCCAGATTGCCCAGCGTTATCCCCGGAATCGAATCCGGTCCTTGTTCTATCTGGGCCTTTGTTTCCACAAAAAACAGCAACTGGATATGGCCCGGGAACAGCTTGAAAAGGCCCTGGCTGAACTTCCTGAGATGAACGATCTGAAGAAGGACATCTTATACGAATTGGGCACTATCCTTGAAAGCATGGGCAACGTCAAAGAGGCCGCGGACCGGTATTACAAGGAAATCTACCAGGTAGACATCGGCTACAAGGACGTCGCCGCCAAGATCGAAGCCGCCTATAAGCAACCCCATGCGTCATCATAATTTATCCGGCTGGCTGGCTTTGCTTGCCGGCGTCGGCCTCTTCAGCACCGTCGAAGTCGTTTCCAAGGTCATTGGCACCCGTGTCCTTCCCTTCCAGATAGTGTTTATCCGTTTTTTTATAACGGGCGTCATCCTGCTCGGCCTGGCCCTCCCCGCCCTGAGGCGGAGAACGGATACTCTAACGTGGCGCGATTGCGGCGTGTTTGCCTTGAATGGCGCCATTGGCGTCGCGTTATCCCTGTCGCTGTTTCACCTGGCGATCCTCGTCTTTGCCAAAGCGGCCTCCTGCGCCGTTGTCTTTAGCGCTAATCCCGTCTTTGTCATGTTGTTCGCGCGTTTTATCAACAGCGAGCCCTGGAACGCCCGGAAATGGATGGCGCTGATCCTGGGAATTGCCGGGGTATTCTGTTTCGCGTGGGAATCCGGCGCCTTCAACACGAAGTCCCTGGCCGGGCTAGGCATTATGGTGCTTTCGGCTTTATTCTTTGCATTAAGCATCTGCATTTCCAGGCGGGTTATCGCGAAGTACGGCGTCTTTCTGTTGATGGGCGCTTCCGCTCTGGCCGGCAGTTTGATGGTACTGCCCTTCGCCTGGGTGAGCGTGGCCCATCACGGCCTGGGCGGCATGGTGTCGGCCTGGGCCCCCGTTCTGTACATAGCCCTGGCAGGCACGGCGCTGGCTTATCCGCTATATTACTATGGCCTGAGCCGAGGCACGGCATTCCAAGCCTCCATGCCTTTTTTTCTCAAGCCGGTGCTCGCCTCACTGCTGGCCTTCCTGTTTCTGGGTGAACATATCAATGGGTTCATGATCCTCGGAAGCCTACTGATTCTATCCGGCCTGGTCATCACGGTGTTCTATCATCTGCAATCCCGTGCCTGATCCGCTCAAGCAGGATATGATTGACAGTCCAAGCGCTATTTCCCATAATTCCGGCTTAACTTTAAACCCTATTCATAAGGAGGCGTTTTATGGCACATTCAATGGACCGGGGCAATGTCGGACGTCAAAACAAGCCCAAGCTTTCAATCCAGGAAAAGAAACAGAAGAAACTTCAGAAGCAACAGATCAAGCAGCAGGCGGCGGCCAACGTCATTACCGTGCCGACGGCCAAGTAAAAAGATCCGGCAAATTTTTTTTACGGGTCTCCCCCGTCGCGGCAAAACCGGCCGCGCCACTCGCTCCGCTCGCGGAGCGGCCGGCAAGGGGCCACTTGTCCCGATACACATGCGTGATCGGAACGACGTGTGGTGATCGCTGATATCTGATCTCTTCTTAAAATGGGGCAGTAGCTCAGTTGGTAGAGCATCACGTTCGCAACGTGGGGGTCACGAGTTCGAATCTCGTCTGCTCCATCCCCCGACGCTCACGTTCCGTGAGCTATGGGGGATGCCCCCCGAAGCCTTGCGCGAAGGGGGGCGGTACAGTTAAATTCATTGCATTGATCTTCGCTCTTCAAGCTGAGCGAAGGGTGCCCCCCATAGCTTTATGCGACGGGGGGCTGATTCCTTGCCTGCATCCCGTTGCCTTGCATTTGGATTTGAGAAAAGGATTATTTCTGTAGCTTCTTGGCTTCCAAAACTTCAACAAGGGAGCAACCATTATGTGGTATGTTTACATCCTGCGCAGTATTGCTCATCCTGCCCAACGTTACATCGGTCTGACTGATGATATAGACCGGCGCCTTCCTGAGCACAATTCAGGCCAGTCGCCGCATACCTCCAAGTTCCGTCCATGGAAACTGGATGTCATCATAGGTTTTGCCGAAAAGTCAAAGGCTGTCGCCTTTGAGCGTTACCTGAAATCCGGATCCGGTTTTGCCTTTTCTAAAAAACACTTCTGATAGTTTTACTTTTTCCCCAGCCCTGTTGCGGGGCCACGCGAACCGCGTGGCAAGCCCCGCCAGCCCGCGGGACAAGCTTGATGAAGTTTGCGTTCGGCGCATCGTGCCATAGGCAGACCCGCCGCAGGCGGGAACTTCATTCGCTGACCGGCTGGCAGCCGGGGCCGCCGAAGCGGGCGCTGGACCATTCGTAATCATGACCGGATAGCCGGCCGTACCAGACCCCACCATGCTCGGTATAGATACCCGGGTCCGCGCGGCCGTCGCCATCGAAATCCATTGCTACGGCACAGTGGCCTGTCCTGCCGAGTGTCAATCATCCTGATCCGGCCCAAAGCCGACGGGATCATAGCCCTCTCCGCCGAAGTTGACCATGGCAATCCCATAGCCGCTGGCCGATAGCATTACGCACCAATCTCCCGTGGTCGTGTGATAAACCGCCGGATCAGTCTTGCCGTCGCCGTCGTAATCACCGGGCAGGGCCGCGTAACCCAAGCCCCCGAGCGCTGCCGTCGCAATCAGATATCCGCTCCCGGAAAGCATGACCATCCATATCCCGCCCTGCCCTGAGCTTGTCGAAGGGGAGGACTCCTTATAAATAGCCGGATCGGTCTTGCCGTCCCCATCATAATCCCCCGGCACGGGCGAAAAGCCGGTTCCGCCAAAGCCCAAGGTGGAAGCGATGCCATAGCCGCTGGCCGAAAGCATGACATACCAGTTGCCGGTTGTGAGGTTATACACGGCCGGATCGGCCTTGCCGTCGCCGTCGTAGTCGCGCTGAACCGGCAGATGGTCAGTCCCACCAAAGTTCGCATATGCCTCCGCATAGCCGCTGGCCGAGAGTTTGATGGTCCAGTCTCCGGCCTGCCCTGAGCCTGTCGAAGGGGTCGATTGCAAATACACACCCAGGTCCGTCTTGCGATCCCCGTCGAAATCCCCTGGAACCGGGGCATAGCCCATCCCGCCCAAGGTGGCACTGGCCGTGCCATAGCCCATCGAGGAGAGCATCACCGTCCAGAGCCCGGTCGACTCTTCATAGACGCCCGGATCTGTCTTCACGTCCCCGTCGTAATCGCCGGGCACGGGTGTGCAATCCGACCCTCCTAACACGCCCGAGACCAGCGCATATCCAAAAGCCGACAGTTTCGCGTACCAGGTGCCCGTGACCGGATCGAAGAGGACCAAGTCCATCTTCCCATCCCCGTCTATGTCCACATCCGCATAGTGGGTAAATCCCACCGACCGCCGCCAGCCGGAGTCGCTGGAACTGAAAGCGCTGGTTGCGGCGGCATTGGCGGCCTTGACCCAGTAATAATAGAGAACACCAGACAATAGATTAGTATCGCTGTAATTGGTTTGCGACACACGGTGAATATTGGTTGCAGCCGAAGCATTATTGGTCGTATGCCGCCAGACTTGATAACCCGTCGCCCCGCTCACCGCGCTCCAGCTCAAGACCACTTTATTCGCGTAACGTCCGTCCGTGGCGGCGACGTTCTGCGGCGCGGCCAGCGATTGCGCGCCGGTCACGTTAAAGCCATTGGTCACATTCGGCGCTACGTGCCAGTTACCGTTGCCCGCCTGCGACGCCACAATACTGACCGCGCCCGTGGCGGTGAAGGACAGGTTTGTGCCGCCGGCAATCTGCGCCAAGCCGGAGCCAACACTGAAAGTCACCGGCAGGCTCGATGAAGCTGTTGCGCTCAAGTTTACAGCGCTCGTTACCGACTGATCGGCAATCGCCGGAAACACGATTGTTTGACTGGCGCATGCCGCCGCCACATATCCGGTCGCCGCCATGGAATTATACATGCCATCCGCCGATTTGGTCGCGGTCACTGTCACCGTCCCAGCGCCGGATGTAATTACCAGATTCGTTAATCCCACAATTTCTCCCGGTCCGTTTTCAACCGCGTAGCTCAATGTGCCGGTCCCGGACCCGCCGCCGATACTCAAGACATTTGTCGTGTTGTAAGCCTGTGGACTTGTTGGACTGAACGTCAAGGCCGCCTGATCCGCCTTCGTCACCGTAAACGTATTCGTCACGTCCGGCGCGGCGTTCCAGTTGGTATCCTCCGCCCGGCTCGCCACGATGCTGACCGAACCTGATCCACTGAAAGCTACATTCGTAAAATCACTGATTGCCGCAAGGCCTGAGATCACAGTAAAATTCGTCACCTCCAGGCCGGAAGAAGCCTGCGCGGACAAATGCGCCGTGTTCGTTGCCAATTGATCCCCCGGATTCGGAAAATTCGTGATGGTCTGATCATGTTTTAACCCTGAGCCTGCCAGGCAGACAATGTAAGCTGCGTTTGTTGAATTGTTGGCAATCTGTACTGCCGCCGTATGTGCGCCGCCCGCGGAGGGGGCGAAAATAACGCTGAAGTTGCTTGCCATGCCGATGGCGATAGCGTCCGGAATTCCGGTTATCCGGAAATGCGAGGAACCCGTTCCGTTAGTGGTCCAACCGCTGATGGCCAGAGATTCATTGCCTGAATTGGTGATTGAGAACGTATTGGTCAGGGCGGCACCCCAGGAAATACTGCCCAAATCCGTGCCTTTGGCCGCACTGGCCGCCTCGCCGCTGGCGATCGCCGCGCCGTTCGTGCCCAGCAAGGTCATGACGGAACCAAGATAGGTAAACAGGTTGGACCCTACCGACTCGCCTTCGCTCTCGGAATACACCCGCACATCACCGACACCCAGGCTCCCGGATCCCGCCGTAACGACGACCTGCGTTGAACCGGCCACGCTCTCAACCGTGGCGGAAACTCCACAAAGCGTCACATTCGTCACATCTTCAACCGTGCCATCGGATAGATTAGTACCCGAAATAATGACCTGATATCCGCCGGTCCATAACCCGCTGGAGGGCGACACCCCGGAATAAACAGATAAATTCGCGGGATACCGGTACACGCTGTTCGTGGGAACACCTAGATGGGTTGCACAGCCGCCGATTGCATAAATCTGACCGTTCAACACGCCCGCTGCAAGACACGATCGTGCGGCCGGCATGCCCGCCACTTCCGTCCAGTTCGTGCCGTCAAAACGATATACGTTCGTTTGTACTATACCACCAACAATCTCTCCACCAATGGCATAAAGCGAGCCGTTCAACGCGGCAGCCGTATGATTACCTATCGCTGTCAGTAAGCCTTTTACTTGTGTCCAGCTTGCCCCGTCAAAACAAAACACGTTCGTGTATGGGCCGCCAATCGCAATGTGCTCTCCACCTGAAGCATAAAGCGCGTCGTTCAATACGCCCACCGCAATAGCAATTCGATACTGTGGCAACTGCACAATGCTAGACCAGTTCGTGCCATCAAAACGATACACGTTCGTTTGACCAGAGGTACCACCAGAAGTCCCACTAACAACATAAAGCGCGTTGCTCAACACCCCTGCCGCCTGATAAACCAGCTTAGCAAGCATATTGCTCGACCTCGACCAGCTCGTCCCGTCAAAACGATACACGCCATTTGTTTCGTCGGCAGCAGCATTATATCCACCGACGACATAAAGTGCGTTGCTCAACACCCCCGCTGCTTGAGCACATCCTGCGGCCGGCATGCCCGCCACTTCCGTCCAGTTCGTGCCGTCAAAACGATACACATTTGTGTTTGCGTCCCAACCGGCGGTATAACTCCCGCCGACGGCATAAAGCGCGTTGCTCAACACGCCCGCCGTAAGCCAACATCGCGCGGCCGGCAAACCCGCCACTTCCTCCCAGCGGGTCCAGTCCATGTTGGTTCCGCCGATCGTGCCGGCGCCCGCCTCAAACGCGAAGCCCAGCGCCAGAATCCAAACCATTGAAAAAACGAGACGGTGCCGATAGTGTTTGACCCATCTTCTACAGTTAAAAAACGCGCATGTTGATAATGAACGACTTACGAGGACGACGAAGAGCTGTGCCAACA
>JAHIJO010000170.1 GCA_018898455.1 Verrucomicrobiota bacterium
AAAAAACGACGCCCAAAAAACTACCAGCTTTTAACCAAACCTCGCCATCGCATGGGCAATTTACCCCATCGCAATCGCCCCTTGCGGAAGCTGAAAAAACATGATTAACTTAGCGCCATTCGGGTCAGTCCGAGAATCCTGGAATAAACGCTAGTTTCATCGGCGCAAGGAGCTGAGCCTGTTTTCCAGTGTGGACCCGATACGATCAATCAATCTCCCCTGCCAGGCCGGAATGATGTCGGATGGATACAGGGGAATGGTGTCGAGCTGGTTGGCCTGCTCGTGCTACGTCTCGTGCTTCGTAGCGAAGGCTTTACTTCGCAGAGTAATAATAGACCCGGTGCTTGTGGCACGCTACGCGCCAGCTGGAGCTTCTTGATAAAGATAAAAATTGGGAGCGGGTGAAGGGAATTGAACCCTCGCCACCAGCTTGGAAGGCTGGCTTTTTCCTACCATTTCATTGGCATATAATTATGCTGTTGACACTTCGCTGACATTCTGTCACCATGTTCCTACATAAGCAATCACAGGAAAGCACACGCTATAAATATGACTGCTTAAACCGGGAAGGGGCGCACAATGAAGAAACGCAAGCGGAGAAAAATTCCAACTGTCTTTCAATCAGGAATTGCAATCCGGGAAATCCGGCCGGGTTATTTCATGGCGGACGTGCAACGCGGCAAGAAGCGGGACCGCGCTTTCTTCAAAGACATAGACGCGGCAAAAACCCATTGCGATATTCTGGCGCGCAAGATTCAGAACGAAGGCGCCAGCGCCCTGGACCTGACGCCGGGCCAGCGAAACGATGCGCGCGACGCCATAAAGATTCTTGCAGGCGAGGCGAAGCTGACTGTTGCCGCTGACTTCTGGAGATCCCATCATCCCGGAGCCGATGCTGTCACCGTGGAAGCATTGACCGCGCAATTCATGGAATCGTTACGCAAGCGCAACGCCCGCCAAAGCACCATTGCCGAGCGCCGCTATAAGCTTGACCGTCTATGTAGCGATCTTGGCAAGCGGCCGGTTACGGCAATCACCGAGGCCGATATTGTGGCATGGCTTGACGATAAGGGCGTACAAGGCCAAACCCGCGACGGATACCGGCGCTGTTTCAATGCCCTGTTCAATATCGGGCTGAAGCGCGATCTATTGATAAAAAATCCTTGCGCCAATATCGAGCGCGCCGTGCAAGATGAAATCGCGCCAGAGTTTTTCAGCAAGAAAGACACGCAAGCCATTATGACCGCCGCCGAAGGTGCCGCACCCGAGATAGTTCCTTATTTGGCGCTGCAATTTTTCGGTGGGTTGCGACCGGGCGAAGCGGCTGGACTAGATTGGAGCAAGATCGACTTGGGCGAGCGGACGCTTACGATTGACGCCATCACAAGTAAGAAACGCCGCCGCCGGATTATCACTATCAACGACACGTTGACGGCATGGCTGGCACGTTATGGAAAAATAGCGGGCAGAATCGGCCGGGCCACAAAAGAACAAACCGCTTTCAGCTTGAAGAAAGTTAAAAAGGCCGCTGGCGTTGCCTGGATTCAAGACGGACCGCGCCATACATTCGCAACCATGTTTTATGCAACCACGCCGGATGCTCCTGCGCTGGCGGCGCAAATGGGAAACACGGCGGGAGTTGTATTTGAAAATTATCGGGGTCTTGCAACACGATCAGACGCCGAACATTATTGGCAAATCAGACCGGCCGCAAAGGCCAACAACGTGATTCAATTTAAGACGGCATAACATATCGGCGGGGATAGGGTAGCTCCCGAAAACTGGACTTCTGGCCCAGCTTCCCCGCTTAATTCAAGCCAGAGATGGAAGGCCAGACCCATGAAAAACAGGACGCTCAAAGAATTAAAGGCACTCATTGCCCAGCGCGCAAAAACAACGCCGGATGGAATCGTCAGGCTTGACGTGACCCAGCCGGAACTTGCGTTGCTAAGAGAACAATTTTTAAAAACCGGATACAGCGTGGCGCAATCCCTATCGAAAGAAATGCAGGCGCGCGGGATAATGCGCTTTGCCATACAAACCCCGGCATGGCGCGACCCGCAACCAAAGCGGCGCCAAGCGTTTCAGACGCTGAAGGCCGCTATGTCCGCCCGCAATGCCGCCCGCAATGCCGGGCAGATTGATCCGTCTGAAATTATTGTGCTTGTCCGCCAGGCCAACGGCAAGGGTCCGGCCACGCTTGAAACATGGGATGCCCTGAAATTCCACCAGAGGAAGGGAGAATGTTTTTCAGCGTCGGAAAAATGGCATAATGATTCAGCGTATGCCACGCAACGGCGACTTCATCAATTCCGCATACGCGGCAAAGGCGGCAAGGCTTCACGCGAAATTAAGCGCTCCGATGGAACAATTTCAAAGACATACACTGATGCGCAGATTCTCGCCGAGGTGACTGAATACAAACGCCAGCACCCCGACGGCCCACTCTCCATGATGTTGAACTATATCAGAATCAAACACGCGTGCCGCCCATATCTCAATTACAGCGACCCCGAGAAACTCCGCGGCCGGCTGAAAAAAATCTTCGCACCGCTCTCACCGAAACAAGGTTATCAAGCCCTAAAATAGACCGTTTTCCCGCCTAAATCTTTTTACCCCCCGAGCCATTGGCTCGGGTAAAACGCCCCTTGTAAATGCGCGTAAGGTTACGCACATAAAGACAAATTACTGTCTTTCAAAAAAAAGGAGGCGTTATGGAAAAGGAAAATCAGAAGCAGTATCTACGCAGGCCGGGCGCCGCAGAGTATCTCGACGTTTCGGAACGCACAATCAGCGACTGGCAAAAACGCCGAATTATTCCATTTTTCAAGGTTGGTCGAAAATGCGTGCTGTTCAGCCGGGGCGACCTTGACCGGGCGATTGCTAAGTTTACCGTCAAGAGCATCGGAGCGCCACCGTGACCGCTGGCTTCATACCCCATGACCTCGCCGCCGAGCGGGCCTGCCTGGGCGCCGTGCTGCTCGAATGCGACCGCGTTTTGCCCGAGCTGGAGAAAATCGGCTTGCGGCCAAACGACTTTTACCTTGCCCAAAATCGGAAGATATTTTCGGCAATGCTGGAGTTACGCGCTGCCGGCCGTCCGGTTGACGTGTTGACCGTCGAGCGCGAAACCGGGTTGACGATCACGGAACTTTCCGCGCTTATGGATGCCTGCCCGACGTGGGCGCATGCCACCCATTACGCCGAGCAAATCCTGGAGGCCAGCCGCAAGCGGCAAATTATCGAGCACGCCGCCTCCCTGACCGAAGCCGCCGGCAATGGCCAGCCAGTATCCGAAATCCTCGCGGACGCAATCGCGGAACTCCAGGCGCTACAACGTCCAGACGAAAACGAGACGCTCTTTGAGTCCTGGAGGCTCTCCGAGATTCAGAACTACATCCCAGACCCGAACAATTTTCTTGCCGGCGACGGCTGGCTGCGCCGTGGCGCCGGATGCCTGCTGACAGGTGGGACCGGAATCGGCAAATCCGTCCTGGCCCAGCAGATAACCCTGGCCGTCGTGTCCGGCGTCAACGTCATGGGTTGCGTCCACGTCGCGCAACCATACCGCGCCCTTTATGTTCAGGCCGAAAACGATCAAGACACGATCCAGCGCGACGTGTCGGCCATTATCAGCAAATCTGAACCGAAACTATGCCCCATGCTGATAGAGGCGTCATTCCGCATTGCCCACGTGTACGGCCTGGGCGGTATCGAGTTTGCCGACTGGCTCCGCCGCCAATTCGACAAGTCCAAGCCGGACCTGCTTGTCATTGATCCATATCAGGCGTTCCTTGGTGGCGAGGCGGATATAAATTCCACCGCGTGTTTCTTGTCCTGGATACGGCCTATCAATCGGCTGATTCAAGATGCCGGCTGCGCCCTGCTGCTGGTCACACACACACCAAAGCCCCGCGAGCGTGAAGGTTGGACGGCCAGGGAATCGGTCTATATGGCCGCCGGATCAAGCGCAATCTCAAACTGGGCCAGGACATCCGCGGAATTGACGCAGGCGGGCGAGGAAGACGGCCGTTATCGGCTGCGCTTTGGCAAGAATGCCGAGCGGACCGGAGTTATTGACGAAGATGGGCGGAGTGTCCGGGACCTGTTTATCGAGCATTCCGGCAGCGTTCAGGAGCCATTCTGGCGGGTATCTGACAACCAGGGCGCACCGTCCGCAAGCGGTTATGCAAGCAAGATTACCAAGGTGGCTAACGATCATCCATCCATGAGTTACCGCGAGATTGCCAAAGAGGTCGGCTGTTCGGTCGGAACAGTGTCAATCCATTATCCGAGGAAAGAGGTTTAACCGTTCAATTCAATGTTCAATCACGGTTTAAAAACATGACCAAAACACGACATTCAAGGCCGGCCATAAAAGGGGGCGTTTTGTTCAGTTCACCCCTAAGGGGGATGAACACTGAACACACGCAAAAGGACACCCCGGTTTTATGGCGTTCAATGAACATGAAATGAACAGAATGAACAAGAATGAACATCGAAGGGAAAATCAGACCATGACCGAGCACGAACCACCGTTCACAGCATCCGAGGTGATCCAAGACATGCAGCGTCAAGGCGTCATCCCGGCCGGGCACGCAAAGGATCCATGCGGACGGCGGGAAACCAGAGCGGGGACCAGGGGGCATACCCACCCCCCATGTTAGTTTCCCCTAGAGCCTAAACGGGCACAGGTTCGCGAGTATAGTTTTCTTCGCAATTCAATGATATTTGGAAAGGGTTAGCATTAACAGACGAAAGGAAACCATGAAAAAACTGAATAAATGTCAACTTGCTCGAAAAATGGCCTGCTCCCGGACCGTGATTCAAAAGCACCTAAAAAAA
>JAHIJO010000171.1 GCA_018898455.1 Verrucomicrobiota bacterium
AAACAACTTCCGTAATAGGGTTACGCTTTTTTTCTCAATGGCTTCCAACGCACCAGGTTGGAGCTTGGACCAGTTGGCCGTGCGGGTTTCGAATCCGCCGTGTCGGAACGCAAGCCGCGTCGGCACGTAGCCGACATAGCCATTGCTCAAATGCGCCACAAACGTGTAGAGCGCGGGCGACTTCAACTTGAGCGCCAACTGGGCTTCCACAAAGGGTTCGCCCATCCAGCTTACCAGGGCCAGGTTGCCGACCACTCCGGTGAGTTCGTCGCGGTTATTCCAAGTGTACAGCAAATCCACCGAATGATCCTCGTATCCCTCGATATGGCTGAACTGGGCATCATTGGTCGCGCCGTACATGGCCGCAAAGCGCGTTGTGCGCGTGCCCGGCGAGTGGACATACCCGGTACGCTTGGAAAGGTCGTCGAAATACACAGCGCGCCGGTTGCGGCCCACGACCGCATGGCCAAGCCCCCAAGCCACCGTGGCCTTGCCGCAACCACGCCATGCCTCCACTAAGGCCTGTGCGGCGCGTTCGATAAAGAAATCTGCATATTCCTTGCCTGTCATTATGCCGGGCGACACGGGCGGATAAAAGCCGTCCTCCATCATGGGGGCCGTATGCGTATGCGTGGCATTGATGATGATTTTGGCAGTGTCCAGGTCCGGAACCTGACGATGCACGGCATCGCGAATACCCTGTTGGACGTAATGCGGCAGGAAGGCCATATCTCCAGAAAGTAACAGCACCGCGGCCAATCCGGACGCATTTTGCGCGGCGATTGCCAGGGCCGTAACCGTAAGCGGATCATTCACGCCCTGTGAAATGCGCATATGAAACTGTCCCATCAGGTTAGCCGGCCGCTGCGGCGTCACATCGCGTGCGGCCCATCCGATTTTCAGGGGTGAATTATTGGTTGTCATTGTATAAGCTCCTTTAATATTTCGTTCCGAATCTCTCCATCCACTCTTTTACGATCAGGAATCGTTCAGCGGGAGTTTCCAGGCCATCCGCCGGAACCCATAGGAGAAAATTAGCGCTTCGGATACGGGGAGTCATGATTTTTGATAGATATTGCTCAAAGCGAGTCCTCGAAAAGGACGGCGAGTGAAACAGCGTATCATCTACCATTCCGCCCCAGATAATCACATCATCGCCCAGAACATCCAATGCGGTTTCAAAAGGCGTATTGCCGATCGGTTGCTGACAGAGTGCATTGATCCCGTCAGCGCCGGTTTGTTTGATCAAAGGCAGAAGATCGCGGATTAATCCGCACATATGAAGAATGACTTTTTTATTTTGCCGGTGCATGATGTCAACAAGATCTTTGATCTGAGGAAGGCTAAATTTCTCATATATATCAGGACTGATCATGGTCGTACTGGTATTTTCGACGGGCATAAACACTTCGCAGGGCATCCGGCACGCGCAGATTTCATACTCCCGAATCCGCCGGCTATGCATGAGGTCAAGCAACTCCGAGAATTCTTCCGGATAATCGGATAGGAGCGCATAGGCATTGACCAGCCCCATGTCATATTCCAAAAGCGTCTGCAAGGGGGAAGGATTGAAAGTATAAACAAACACCCCGTCGTCGCCCAGCGCTGCGATCAGCCTTGCATAACTCTCTTCCGCCTCCGACCCTGCTTCTTCATAGCGAGAATGTAACCAGATTTTTTTTAAGACACGCAAATCCTCAATCGTTTCGACCGGATGCTTGATCGGATGTCCCTTTGTTGTTTTCGCGGTTAAATTTCCCCAGGGACTCCGCGTGACATTAACGGTGGTCCCGTCCGGCTTGGTTTCCGATTCCAAAGTGACGTCAGGTTGAACGATATGGCAAGGCGGTATAACCCGCAATTCATCCGGCAGACCATAGTTGCCGAAACAGGCAATATCACAGCCAATATACCGGTAAAAATCCAATACCGGCATATCACGGATCTCCGGAGGCATGACGGACCGGGTGATGTTATCCGCTAAAGTCGTCCAGACAACATGATCGGTCGGTTGTTTATGGAGGATATGCGTGAGCCGTTCGTTTCCTGTCATACCTGTCAATCCTTGTCATTTTTTCTCTACACATTAACCTGGCCCCGGTATGGCACCAATTGGCGGCTTCAAGGCAGGATCCGTGTTGTCGGCAACATGATAGATTTTAATCAACTCACGGAAACCGGCCATGCAGATATCATTTGGCTTTCCGCCATTTGTTTTTAATTCACTGTCCAGCATGGCTCGGATATAGAGAACTCGCCAGCGCCAGGAATTGCGCGCCCAGGCCGGCAGTTGGGCATCCGCTTTCTTTACGGCGGCATACGCCTCTTCCGCGCCCGGATCGGCCTGCGGCTTGGCATCGCGTGACGGGAACCAGTTCATGCCCAACTTGACCCCTTTCAATTCGCCCGGCCAGTACCGCCAATGATGATTTTGTTCCAGCGTCCTGATTACACCCAGCGCCTCGCCCGTGATGACCGGCGAGTACTCGTAGGCAATGTATTCCTTGAGCGTTTCCTCCATGGGTATCTTTGCATTCCAATATAACTGCGCGTAAATTATCTTGTTAATATCTTCAAAGATACCCTCCGAATATGGAAAACCACCGCTGGATTTATCCTTGACAGCAGCCCACTGCTCTTGGAAATGACGCGGCAAAGGCGTGGCGCCAAAGCCGCCCCAGGGAAACGTATTGAACATGCTGATTTCGGGGAACCCGATCATCGGTAGTCCGGCGGGCATCGGACGATTGATCGTCGGATACCCCGGAACCGTCTCGGCCAACACATAATCGGCCCACGGTTTTTTCTCGGCGAAAGACCGGATCAACCCCTGCCACTCGGCCTCGTCAAAGAACCATGTTGAGGCGATAATCTTCACCCCAGGCAACTTCTGCCGGGCCAGAGCCGCCAGCGGTTCTGCAATCTGCAAAAACCCCTTGGCACCCCATGGTTGACATTGGGAACAACCACAACCTCCCGAGTCATAGGGCCATATCCATAGGTATGCCGGACGCACAGATGCGAACCACTCAAACTCCTGGGTAAAGTTCCCCAGGTTGTATTCCCGTCCGCCTGCTTTCATCGGGCAAATGTCGGTTTCAAAAATGCAACCGCGCCCCCCGCCGGGGACGGCACGCAAATGCGAGGGACTGTTGTTATACCCCTCATTGCCCACCACCGTCAGCCCCGTATCCAGGCCAAGTTCGCGCGTTGTGTTGAGGATCGCTTTCAGGCGATGACGGTGCGCCACCGCCTCGGGATCATCAAATCCGTTGAAATGATGCATGTCAAACCAGACCGTGAGGGAGTTGATGCCCCACAGCGCCAATTCCTCAACATAGCGAGCAATTTCATCAATGGGCGCCGTATGATAATAATTATAGAAATGGGTGGCAAAATAGATGCCGCGCACGGGCTTTTCCGGCACGGATATCCCGCGCCAGGCGCCCGGGGTGAACCCGCCCTGGTCATATCGCGATGTCCGCAGGAATTTACCCGTGCCATAAAGCACGCCGCGTTCGTCGTTGCCGACAATCCGAACAATGCCCGTCTTGCCATCCGTAATTCTGAATCCTTCCGTGCCGATGCCGGGCTCGACAGCCAGCTCCACCGTGAATAGCGCCTTGCCGGACGTCACAACCTTTGCCGCACACCGCGCCTGCACCTGGCGCGAAAATATACAGGCGATGTTCTTCATAACAGGTCCGGCATTTTCTGGCAGGACAATCCGAACTGTGTCAACGGCCCCCTGACCAGTATCCACTGTAATGGCGCTATATCTTCTTGTCATGAGTTTCCTTTTATGAGAGCCAGTTGCAAAACTCTATAAAGAATCGGCTCGTCGGTGCGAGCCTCCCACATCCCAATGCCTTAGCTACGAAGCACGAGCCGTTGGCGCAATGAGTTTTGCAATTAGCTCTTCCTATAGTTTACTTCAAACACCGATCCCATCCAATTCCCGCAACACATTTCGGGCCGTTTGTTCGTCCTGACATCCAACACTCAGGAATACGCGATCACGCGCAATCTTGTCCAACAACGGCCGTACGCGTTCCGGAGGACAATAAACGAGGACTTGTTTATTGGCCTCCTGGATGCGTTTGAAAAGGTCAATCCAGTTCATCGGATCGTTGTGACCAGGATTGTTCATTCTGGCGCCAGGTACCCATTGAATAAGATGGAGTTTTTCGATTTTCAGCAGTTCGTCCAAATGGCGGATTTGTTCCGGCCCGTCCATATGGTAAATGCCATAATCCACATGATTGTAGATATCCGCGAGTTCGGGCACCACGAAATCGCGGAACATTTCCGGTGAAATCATCACCGACATGTCGCATTGTGTGGAGATCACGCGTCCTGGCGCCCAGATTTGCATCCAATCAATGCCGCCTTCTTGGTACCGCCGACAGATTTTGTAGCATTCGTCGTAAGTCTGGCGCGCCCAAGGCATCATGCGGTCCCGGGCTGCTTTGATGGCCTCGGGTTGCTCCACCATAGCCATGAGGGTTTTTTCGTTGCCGAGCAGGCCACAGATTACATCCATTAACGCCGCAATTCCACCCGAACGGGTAACCAGCCAGCGGCCTTCAGCGCGTTCCGCGGAGAGGCGCATCATTTCTTTGCTAATCTGCAACCAGCGATTGTTCGGGTCAAATTTTATGTTTGATAATTCACTCCCGTCCTGCAGACACGGCTCATACCAAGTCGTATTCGGCGCAAAATTCGGTTCACACCCAAGGTACGTCAGACAAAACATAGGGCCGAAATAGACGAAGTGGGTTGGAAACATCTCGCCGCCCCAGAAGGTGCGTTCCAGCCGATATTCCATATTGCGGAGAACGGTTTCCGGATCAATGTATTTGGCCGGGACATCATTGCAGATGGCTGCAACACTTGGTTTGGCGGGTTTAGCAGGCGCGCTGACATGCGCCGGAACCCGGTCTGTTTTTCTCCCGGTCCACCAGGCAGTCATCCGATCACGCGCTTCCTGCCAGTCCGGTTTGTATATGCTCATATCCGGATACACGTCTGTTGTCTCCTGGTTCACTTTAACATTTCGTCCCGAATTTTTCCATCCACTCTTTTACGATCAAGAACCGTTCCACGGGAGTTTCCAGTCCATCCGCCGGGACCCATAGGAGAAAATTGGCATTGCGGATACGGGGCATCATGATTTTGGATAGATACTGCTCCAGGCGAGTCCTTGAAAAGGACGGCGCGTGAAACAACGTATCATCTACCACCCCGCCCCAGATAATAATATCATCGCCCAGAACATCCATTGCGGTTTCAAAAGGCGTGTTGCCGATCGGTTGCTGGCAGAGGGCATTGATCCCGTCAGCGCCGGTTTGTTTGATCAGCGGCAGAAGATCGCGGATCAATCCGCACATATGAAGAATAACTTTTTTATCGTGCCGGTGCATGACGTCAACAAGGTCCCGAATATGGGGCAGGCTGTATTTCTCGTATATATCGGGGCTGATCATGGTCGTGCTGGTGTTTTCGACGGGCATGAATGCCTCGCAAGGCATCCGCCGCGCGCAGATTTCATACTCCTGTATCCGCCGACTGTGCATGATGGCAAGCAACTCGGAAAATTCTTCCGGATAATCCGCCAGAAGGGCATAGGCATTGACCAGCCCCATGTCATATTCCAAGAGAGTCTGCAATGGAGAAGGACTGAATGTATAGACATACACGCCATCGTCGCCCAGCGCTGTGATCAGCCTTGCGTAACTGTCTTCCGCCTCCGCCCCGGCTTCTTCATAGCGAGAATGAAGCCAGATTTTTTTCAAGACACGCAAATCTTTAATCGTTTCGACCGGATGCTTGATCGGATGTCCCTTTATAAATGTCGCGGTGAGAGTACCCCAGGGACTCCGCGTGGTATTCACGGTGGTTCCATCCGGCCGGGTTTCCGATTCCAGAGTAACGTCGGACTGAACCAGCCGGCAAGGCGGCTTAACCCGCAATTCTTCCGGTAACCCATAGTTACCAAAATAGGCAATATCACAACCAATATACCGGTAAAAATCCAATACCGGCATATCGCGTATCTCAGGTGACATAATGGAACGCGTCGTGTTATCCACTAAAGTTGTCCAGGCAACACGATCAATCGGTTGTTTATGGAGAATACGTGTGAGTCGTTCTTTTCCTGTCATGCTGAAACGCTTTCAATTAAATCCCGGAGACATTTTACCGCCCGGCGCGTGGCCTCATCCGGCGGATATTTATTGCCCTCGTATTCAATATTGATATACCCCTTGTACCCGGTCTGTTTCATTGCCGCCAGGCAGGCGCGATGCGGCACAATTCCCCCGCCGATTAAAGCGGCTTCATAATGCCGTCCATCCATCCCCTCCATGCCCTTGCCCGGTTCGGCCAAAACCCAATCCTTGAAATGCGCATGAACGGTATGCGCGGCGCAACGCGTGAAGGAAACGGCCGGGTCTTCTCCGCCGGTCAGCACATTGCCGTTATTATAGGTCAGTTTCAGTCCGGGCATTTCCCTGATGGCTTCCAGAATATCCGAGGAAATGACAAACGGACTTGTTGCGCCGGGGAAGTTTTCAATTGACATGCCAATTCCGGCCTGGCACGCAAAATCCGCGCTTTCCTGAAATCCCTGGATGAATTGACGGCGCGACACGTCCCGCGAAACACCCTGCTTTCCGGGAGTAACCACCATGATCAATGGAGCTCCTATCTCCGCGGCAATATCAACCCCGGCCTTGACTTGGTCAACGCCCGCCGCGCGTTCAGCGGCGGTCGCAAAGTTCAAGGCGGCGGAAAAAGTATAGCAGACCGGCGCGATTCCGAAATCCGCCAGCACGCGCCGGATTTCTTCCGGCGGCAGGTCATGGGCGGTCACAATGTCCGCGCCGTCAATCTTCAGTTCGCGCGCCACTTGACACATGCCTTCAAGGTCAAAGCGTCCGTTCTTTTTCCATCCCTGGCGGGAGAACGTGTATGACATTATTGAAAGTTTCATATTTTTCACCACGGACACTGATTACACGGATACACCAGGCATTTGATCTTACCATCAGTATCCGTGTAATCGGTGGTAAGAATATTCCTCTTAATTTTACTTTAAAACCTTTTCCACATCCAGTTTATCAAGCTGGGAAAACACCTTTTTGACCACCGCTTTGACCGCTGCTTTGCCGTTGGGCACCATGACGGCAATACAGGGGCGGTCCATGGGTTTGTGATGCCACAAGGCTGTCAGACGTTCTTTGGTTTCAGGCCAGTTGGGTTTGTATTTCATGTTGAAAACAACTTCCGTAATAGGGTTACGCTTTTTTTCTCAATGGC
>JAHIJO010000017.1 GCA_018898455.1 Verrucomicrobiota bacterium
CCGCTCAGCACACCAAAATCTCAAACACCAAGAAATGCTCCCTGTCCATGTGGCAGCGGGAAGAAGTATAAACGCTGTTGCGGCTCATCTGATCTCTGAACAGAAACGTGAAATTCATCCGAAAAAGTGCGAAAGTCCACTCTTACATTCCTTCAATAATCGCTGGTACTCATCGCTCCCCATGATCCGCTGGTCCTCGGCTGCCGCCGACAGGGACTTATTCGCCTTTGCCCCGATTGAAACGCCCCGGCCAACGACCACCGGAGCGGGAGGAGGAGGCGCGGACTCAGACGGAGGGTATTCCGGCTCCAACGGCTGGAGTTCTTCGTCCTTAGTCAACATCCGATCGAACCACTGTCCGACTTTTTCTTGAGTCTGCCGCAGAGTAGAACCAATGCCCGTCATGAGCCGCATACGAATCGGCACCATGATGTCAACACCCTTAACCAGCTTGTTATAGCCGTACAGACATAAAAAAAACAACAGGGCAAGAGATATCAGCATCCGGAGCCAACCCCAGAATGAGGAATGGCGCCTGATTTTCAACTGGGTTACCGGTTCCGGCGCCAAGGACGGATCAGGCGTGGGGTTCTGCGTCGGAGGATCCAATGTCAGCCTGCTTGTTTGTTTGCCGTTGGCAGGGGCGGCGGAATTCATCTGAACCTCTTTCCCGCAATACCGGCAATAAATGGCCCGCTTGCGAATCGGTTCGGCACAATAAGGACACTGCCTGAAATCGTTCGCATCCGATGACGGCGTTTCGGGCATAACCGCTCCCGGCGAGGCCGGCTGATCGCTGAGGACATGAAGCGGAATGGTTAACGAAGACCGATTCAGGTCAGTCCTTTCCTTCGCCGGGCGCGACGTCTTAGCGTTGAGAAGCGCCTTTTCCAGACTCACAATGTCAACCAGCGCCTCCATCCAGTTCCGGTAGCGATCATTGGCGTTTTTCGCCAGCATTTTCATGACCAGGCGCGCAGTACCGGCCGACACGTTGGGATTCAATTTCCGGGGATTTTCAAAGGGCTCCCGGAGCTGACGATCCATGATCTCATTTGGATCTCCGGCGCCAAATGGCAGGCATCCGGTCAGGAGGTGATGCAGACTGGCGCCCAGCGCATAGATATCGGTGCGGCAATCCAGGTTTTTCTCGCCACGGACCTGTTCCGGCGACATGTAGTTGGGAGTGCCCATGATGCAGACTTCACTCGTGACATGCGCCGGACTGGCGATCGTGCTGACCACCTGGGCCAAGCCCAAGTCGGTGACTTTGATGGTGCCGTCGCCGTCCACCATGATGTTTTCGGGTTTGATATCGCAATGAACAATCTTGGCTTGATCCCACACATAGCGCAGGGCTTCCGCAACACTATGGGCAATGATGAGCGCATCCAATTCCTCCAGTTTGCCCTTGCGCCGGAGCCAGTCTCCAACGGTATAGCCGGAAATATATTCCATGACGAAATAATACCTGACCCCCTCCTTGAACCGTCCAAAATCATACACCCGCACAATCCCCGGATGCTTGAGATTGGCCGCGATCAATGCTTCATGCTTAAAGTGCCGGATATCCTCCGGATCATTAGCCAGGTGCTCGTCAAGCACCTTGATGACGACGATGCGCCCCAACGACACCTTGCGGGCTTTCCAGACGGATGACGTTCCACCATGGCCGAGTTTTTCGATAATTTCATACCCATCGATAACCGGGGCCGTCTCAGTCGGTTTGCTGTTCTCCGGTGGTTTCATAATTTTCCAGACATCGGTATCAACGAAATTGAATTAAACCATACAAATTATTCATCACGCAATCAAGATATTATGACACAGGAATTGAGCAGACTTGACCCGCGCGAAAATTTACGGCATGTTGACAAAATGCTATCGATTGAATGCCTTGAGGTAGGGCCTTTCCATGCCAACTGTTACCTGGCTTGGTCGTCATCGCGCCAGGCGCTGGTGGTCGACCCAGGCGCCGACGCCGAAATGGTTTTCGACATGATTGCCCGCCATCGGCTTGACGTAGCCGCCTACTTCCTTTCCCACGGCCACATGGACCACGTGAGCGCACTGGCCGCCTTGTGCGACCAGCGCCCTGCCCCTTATGCCATGCACCCGGCAGACTGCCGCTGGGCGTTCACCGCGGCCAACCAGATGGCGCCGTATTACCCGACGCCCCGGCAACCGGCCTCCCCTCCCCGCTTCCTCCAGAACAATGAGCTGTGGGCCATCGCACCGGATCTGACCTGCCGCATCATCGCCACGCCAGGCCACTCGCCGGGAAGTCTATGCGCGCACTTTAAGGATGAGGGCATCCTCTTTACCGGCGACACCTTGTTCCATGATTCTGCGGGACGCACCGATCTGCCCGGCGGGGATAGCGGACTCCTGATGCAATCCCTGGCCGTACTGGCCCGGCTCCCGCCGACAACCCGCCTGTATCCCGGACATGGCTCTGACACCACCCTGGCACAGGAACTCCGCTCCAATCCGTTCCTGACCCCGCGAGGCGCTTAACCGTATATGAATAATTAGCGTTGACGAACCGCCAAAATATGGCACATACTCATCTCCACTAACCACAAATGAAATGATTTGTGTCAGCGATCTTGTTTAAAGAATAAGCGCTTTAACCGGACAACAACGGGATGCGGCTATGAATCATACGCAAACACCCGGCAATCCTGACCAACCGCCGGAAATAAAGGGATATCAACTCCTTGAGCAACTCAGCGGGGGGGAATTGTTGCCTTGCTGGAGGGCAGTCCAACAGGCTACCGGTCGCGAGGTGCTCATTCGCCTGCTTCCGTCCGCGCTGACGCCAGCGCCGGACACCTTGGAACGAATGCGGGCAACAGCGGACAGGATAATTGCTCTGGATGCCCGCTCCATCGTAAGGGTCTATGATTTTGGCGTATGCGTTACGAACCGCCGCTATTTCATGGCTACGGAATTATTCAGCAGACATTCCATTCTGGAATGGACGCGAGATGATGAATACCTGAGTGAGACGAATGCCCTGCTGGTGGCTAAATGCGCCGCAGAGGCATTGGCCTATGCCTGGGATAAAGCGCACATAATCCATGCCAATATCAAGCCGGAAAAGTTTCTCGTGAATGCGGATAATATCGTAAAGCTGGACGAAATCGGCCTGGCAAAGATATTGGCCGCCGGATGGGAAGATAGCAGTCGCGGCGTAATTACCGGGACGCCACGTTATATGTCGCCCAAGCGTCTTATCAAAAAGCGCGCGCCTGGCATTCCGGATGACATTTATGCGCTGGGGCTTACATTGTACCAACTGGTAACGGGTATCGTACCCGTGCTGTATAATGCCGACCGGGATGAATGGCAAATCCCTCCAGAATTGAACAACCCGCGGGATGTTAATCCTGAATTGTCAAAAGGCATGGGAAATTTGATTCAGAAAATGATGGAGGTAAAAACCGATCGGCGCCATCAATCCTGGAAGGAATTGCTAAAAGATATCGCGTCCGTGGCAGACAATATGATCTTACTATCCGATCCTGATGTCACCCAGCCGATCATGCTGGAAATGAATTTCTCCTTGGAAACAGTCAGGATTGCCATGCGTCGCGCCAAACTGAAAATCAAGGCGAACACTGTGACGTCCGATGCGGCCGCCCATAAGCCGAACCCGAAGAACACGATATCATCAAGGCAACGCTCCAAGGCAATACTGCGACCAAGGCATAGCTGAAGCAACCTGCCGCCAAAACGGCGAAAACAGGGCTAACTCCGCTCACATCATAAACATCATTTCGGCATAGGATGGTAGCGGCCAGAGATGATCGGGAACCAGTCCCTCAAGCGCATCCGCCGCCTCACGCAAGTCGTTCATCGCCTTCAAGACAGCGCCATATGGCCGCTGGCCTAAATTCGTTTCCAGCACCGCGCTGCATTTCAGGAGCCGCTCCGTCTCAACCGACAACTCCGCCAGCAGTTTCTTTTTCGCGGCCACCGGCCCTTTACCCGCCAACGCCACGTGCCGGATCATCCGCGCCAGTCTGCCCTCGTATTCAAGCGCCGCCGGCGCAATCAGCGTTTTGGCGATGGTCAATGCGCATTCAGCCTCGATGGCCACCGTCTTGTCATAGGCATCCTGATACACTTCGTAGCGCGAACGGAGTTCCCGTTCCGACAGCACACC
The DNA here is from genome assembly GCA_018898455.1 of Verrucomicrobiota bacterium. Classification (GTDB taxonomy): domain Bacteria; phylum Verrucomicrobiota; class Kiritimatiellia; order JAAZAB01; family JAAZAB01; genus JAHIJO01. The sequence goes on from JAHIJO010000017.1 coordinate 4,172, forward strand.
GTATTTCGCAAACATTTTGATCACGTCGGGATCAACAAACGCTTTCAACGACTCCGGCGTGCGCTTCAGGCTCGGCAATCCGCGCCGGGCCGCTTCCCGGCGCCATTCCGGGGAATAGTTATCGCCGTTGAAGATGATGCGCTTGTGTTTCCCGACAATGTCCTTCAACACGGCTTGGAGCGATTCATTAAAATCCCTGCCGCCCGCCACAGCCTTTTCCAGCCGCGTGCAGATCTCGTCAAGCGCTTCCGCGACGATGGTATTAAGGGCGACATTCGATCCCGCACAGCTCTGGTTGGACCCGACGGCCCGGAACTCGAACTTGTTGCCGGTAAACGCTAACGGCGACGTCCGATTGCGATCGGTAGCATCCCGCGGTAAACTGGGAAGCGAGGAAACACCGATTTCGATCGGGCCGCGCTTTTTGGAACTTTTCGGCGTTCCCTGCTCGATCTGCAGAATAACATCCGTCAACTGGTCCCCCAGGAAAATGGACAGGATAGCCGGAGGGGCTTCATTTGCTCCCAGGCGATGATCATTGCCTGCCGTCGCCACCGTCGCGCGCAGAACTTTCGCCCGGGTGTCCACCGCTTTCATGAGCGCGCAAATGATCGTCAGGAACTTGGCGTTCTCATGAGGGTTATCACCGGGCGTCAGCCAGTTCTTGCCGTCGGGGCCGCACAAAGACCAATTATTGTGCTTGCCGGACCCATTGACGCCGGCAAACGGTTTCTCATGAAGCAGGCACGCAAACCCGTGCCGGTCGGCCATCTCGCGGAGCACCTCCATGACTATCATGTTGTGATCGACGGCCAGGTTCAGTTCCTCGTAAACCGGGGCGATCTCGAACTGGCCGGGACACACCTCATTATGCCTGGTCTTCGCCGGCACCCCCAGCCGCCACAACTCCCGATCCACGTCGCACATGAAGGTCATGACGCGGGGCTTGATGGCGCCGAAATAGTGATCCTCCATCTGCTGATGCTTGGCCGGTTTCCGGCCGAACAACGTCCGGCCGGTCTGAAGAAGATCCAGCCGCTTGTCATAGAATTTTTTATCGATCAGGAAATATTCCTGCTCGGCTCCGAGATCAGCACGGGCTCGCTTACCATCGCAGTTGATGCCGAAAAGATTGCCGAGCCGGCAGACTTGACGGGAAAGGGCTTCAATGGAACGAAGCAATGGCGTTTTCTTGTCGAGCGCCTCCCCGTGATAGGCGCAGAACACCGTCGGAATGCACAGCGTCGCGCCATTCTTGCCTTCCTTGATGAACGCGGGGCTGGTCGGATCCCAGGCCGTGTAGCCGCGCGCTTCAAAGGTAGCCCGCAATCCGCCGGAAGGAAAACTCGAGGCATCCGGTTCACCGCGGATCAATTCCGATCCCGAAAACCGGGTGATGGCGCCGCCCTCCCGGTCCGGCATGATAAACGAGTCGTGTTTTTCGGCCGTCGCCCCGGTCAGCGGCTGGAACCAGTGGGTGAAGTGCGTCGCGCCTTTTTCCAGCGCCCAGGTTTTCATGGCATCGGCCACCTCGTCGGCAATCTCGCGCTTCAGGCTTTTGCCCTGGTAAAGGGTGGAAACCAGCGACTTGTAGGCGGATTCCGACAGGTAGTTCCGCATCGTCTTGATGCTGAAAACATTCTCGCCGAACAATTCGACCATATTTTTGATACCGTCCCTGTCAGTCCGATTGTGTCCTGTGCCCGTCATACATGTCTCCTTGATTTCATGACAGCCTTCACTAAAATTCCGAAAAGGAATAACGCCCCCCTTGTCAAGAGTCAAGAAAAATCCAATGTAACCGGTCAGTTATCAATGATAGGGAAGGAAGGCGGCCCCGACCTCACAAAGAGCTGGGGCATTCCGCGGTTCTTCCCGCTGGAAGCGGGACAAGCTCGAACCGCATGTTTTACCCACGAATTCCGACGAATAACCAAATTATCGTTTCATGGGAATTTCAATGCCCCCCGCGGCCTAACCCATGAAAATACCGGCCCATCCCCATGACCCCGAATAGCAGCAGACCGACGGCCAGCAGACCACTACCCCGTTGTGCCAGCCGGATTGCCAGCCAGGACAATAAACCGACCTCCGTGGGCTCCTTGAAGGCAAACCAGCGCTGGGCATGATCATCAATAGCTTCGATGGCAAACAGGCCAGCCGGCGCTCTGACCAGCAACGGGGTCCAAGAGGACCCGGCCGCGCCATCGGGATGAAGCCCAATGTCGCGCTGACTGGAAAGCCCGGTCAGTTTCATGACCAGGTAATCCTTCCCCAGAAATCCGGCCAGCTCAAAACGAAGAAATGGGAAACGGCTGGACAGCGGCTGACTCACCCACGCCCCTTCAGCCGCCGGACCCCGGCCGGAATACGACCCCCACACGGTTTCATAGTCCGCAACAGAAACCGAAGGATCAACGCCGTTCCGGACGAAGGCGTGTCCATATGAGCTTTGCGGCGCGATGCTTAGCGGACGGCGAATGCCGGCCGGCAGAATGTCCCGGATAAACGGATCGCGCAACAGGCAAATGAGCGCCCAAGCTCCGGTGCTGGGAAATGAAATTTCTTCGGATGATTTCGCCGTCAGACAGCGGCCGTCGCCCGTGGCCAGGAATGCCCGCAGGTTTTCCCGCTGGACATCCGCCAGAAGCATTTTCCGCGGGATTTCCTCACGGATCACATGCCGCGTCAGGGTCAACAAGCCCGCGCCGCCCAAAATTACCCACCCAACAAACGCCGCCGCCAGTACGCCGGCCAGACGGGGCCACGGCCGGCGAACCAGCAACAGGCCGATGCTGATCCCATTAACAACCATCCCCAGGCTCATGACATCCATATAACGCCAGCTCGGTCCGCCCCGGGCATAGGCCATGACCGCCGATTGAAGAACCACCCAAAGTCCCAGCACCAGCGTCAGTTTCTCCAATTTTGGATAAGGCCCCTCCGCCCGCCAATACGACCAGGCCAGCAGGAGCGCCGGCAACCAGTTGAGAAACGCCAGCCAGGGATAATCCAGGCGCGGCCAGATCATATTCGGCCAGGATAGATTTTGTCCGAACGCCACGATCAACTGCAGAATCGAATGCGCCCGCAGGGCCTCGTGCCGCTCCAGGCTGACATTCAACAGCCAGCCCGTCACGATAATAACGGCAGCCGCTCCAACACTCAGGCTCGCGGCTTTCCAGCGGCGGGGTGGCCGGGCGCCTTCAAGCACCGAAAAAGCCAGCACAGCACAGGCGGCGAGTACTCCGGAGGCGGTCGTAAAAATGGACAGCAGAGCGAAACCCCACCCCGCCAGCCAGCGCCGGGACCCGGGCGGATTCATCACCCACAGCGCCAGAGCGATAATTGAAAAGAGGATCAGGAAATAAAATTGCGACTGAAATCCAAACAGCGTGTTCTCCCAGGAGAACGGCAGGCTAAAGGCCAGGGCGATTAGCGGAAATCCCAGCGGAACCGATATCCCCCGCGGCCCCCACTGCAAGATCATCCAGAAAAGCAGGACAGCGGTCAGCGCGAATAAACCGGAGTTGGCCACCGTTTCCAGGCGGTTGTCCCACTGATGATTGGCCAGCATCAAGCCGAGGGACAAAAGACGCGTAAACAATATCCGGTGCTCGTTATGGGGTTTGACAAAATCAGCAGCCGTCAGGGTGTGGCCGGCATAGGGCAGAAACAAGGTGCCGCCGATGCCGTCCCACTGGTCCCAGGAGGGAACATCCGAAGCGCACCGGTCGATGAGCCACAGTCGGCCTCCGAAAACCACCAGGAAGAGCGCCACGCAATATGCCAGTTTTAGCCAACGATTCATGCGATGAACCCACTCTGTCGTTCCAGCGAACGGCCGCTCCAATTTGGAGTGCGGTAGCCCGGGCTATAGTCTTTCCCCGGCGAATCCGTCAGCCGACGGATTCGCCGAAAAAAATCGCAAGCCGGCATGGCATCAAATCAAACCTCTGTAAATCATTTGCGACCCCTGCGTTTCTGCGCGAAATACAGTTTTTCCTCCAGGCTCGGCTCATCCAGGAACTGGGTCGGATAATGGACGTCATCCATGGGCGTGGTTCCCCCGTAGCGCCGGAACAGGGTGACCATTTCATAAGCCTCTTCCTGGAGCAAGCGCGACTGCGATTCATGATGGACGAGGACCGCGAACGGCGTGTAGATGATCTTATGCCCGTCCCGAATCAGCTTCAGGCACAAGTCCGAGTCGGAAAAGCCGATGGAAAAATGCACCGCGTCAAAGCCCCCCACCCGTTCAAACACGGACTTGCGGATCATCATGCAAGCCGCGGTGACCCCCGACACGTCCCGCTGAACCCGCGTATAGAACTGGTCGGGATCGGTCAGGTTCAGGGCACAGAACAGGACGCTGGGCTTGAAAGCCATGCCGGCATGCTGGATCGTCCGCCCGTCGATGATCAGCTTGCAACCGACGGCGGCCACATTCTCGCGATAGATATGCTCCAGCATGGCCTCCATCCAGTCCGGCTGGATGATTTCCATGTCATTATTCAAGAACAGCAGGATCTCATTGGGAATATTTTTTACCACCTCGTTGTGCAGCCGGGAATAATTGAACGGCTCGTCAAAATCGAGGATGGTCACGCGGGGATCTTTCCGGACCTCTTCCAGATAGGCAATCGTTTCCGGCCGGGCCGACCGGTTATTGACCAGGAACAGCCGGTAATGCGGATACGCGGTCTTCTGCATGCTGGCCAGCAGGACCTTCAAACGGGCAATTTTATCCTTGAACGGCACGATAATGGCAACTTCATCCGGCCGGCCGGGGAGCGCATAGCGGACCCGGTACCAGGGAAAACCGTCATCCGTCACCTCAGCCCGGATGCCATGGCGATCCAGGTAAGCCCGGATCAAGGCCTTGCCACTGAGATAAGCGCGGGGAAAGTCCCCGGCCGCCACCCGGCCCTTGCGCGTGCCGTCGGACATGGAGGCCGGGTGCATCCGCCAGCCGTACAACAGATAGGGCAAATGGCGGAACGTCATCCCCTGCTCCCAGGCCCTCAACACAAGATCGTGATCCTGGGCGCCGTCGTATTCCGATTTCAACGGACCCAGCCGGCGCAAGGCGTCCCGTTTCACAACGCAAAGATGGCCCACGGCATTGCAGGAAAGCAGGAGGTCGAGGGAAATAGGGCACTTCCGCGTGACGCCGATGATATAGCCGGATTCGTCGATCCGGTTCTCATCCGAGTAAAACACGTCGGCCTCCTGGCCGTCATTCAGAGTCCGGACCAACAGCGCCAGGGCGTCAGGGTGAAGCAGGTCGTCATGGTCCATGAAGGCCACATAATCGCCGGTGATCGCGTTAATCCCCACATTCGTGGCGGCGCTGATGCCCATTACGCCTCTTCGCAATCCCGATCCGCGCCGAGAGGGCACGGCGTCTCCATCCGGAATGTTTTCTGGAGACGGAACGCCCCCGCCCCGTTCGTCAGCCGACGAATCAGAATGAAAATTGTTGGCATTACTGCGGATCAGCTTGACCCGCCCGTCAGCAGTCGCGGCTTCCAGCGCCTTCAGCGTGGCGGCATCCGTCGTGGCATCGTCCACCAGGATCAGCTCCCAGTGCGCATAACTCTGCCGAAGCACGCTCGCGACGGCCTCACCCAGCCAGCGGGAATTGTGAACCGGCATGACGATGGAAATGAGCGGCCGGATCTTCAGCAAATGCAGGTACGCGGCGGCATTGGAAGGCGGCGTGTGCGGGAACTTGACTTTCACGCGGAACGCCCGGTGCGTGATCTTATCGAACGTCATCTGCAGGGCCTTGTGAATGCCCTGGTCCCAGCAGATGCGGACAAACAGCCACGGCAATATGAAAATATCCCTCATCTTAACACCTTGCCTTTACCGGATTAACCCGGCTTCCTGAAAACTGAAATAGCCTTTTTTTGTCACGATCACATGGTCAAGGACACGGAGCCCGAGAATCTTGGCCGCCTCGGTCAACTGCTCGTGCGTACGGCGGTCGGCTTCGCTGGGCTGAAGGTCGCCGGATGGATGATTATGGGCAAAGATGACGGCGGCAGCGCGGTCGGAGATGACATCGGCGAACACTTCCCGGGGATGCACCGGGTTCTTATCCAGCAGGCCGATCGTAACGACCCGCTTTTCGATAACCTCGTTGGCGCCGTTGAGTGAAATGCAGATGAAATACTCCTGCTGTTTTCCGGCAATATCGGCCACCAGAGGCAGGACATCCTGGGCGACGGTTATCTTGACGATGTCCTTGAGCAAGTGCCGCCGGGCGAGTTCAAAGGCCGACAGGATTTGTCCGCCCTTGGCGAGCCCTATACCGGGGACAGCGAGCAAATGATCGAGCGTTAACCCGGTCTTGTGCTCCCGAATCAACCCGGCCACCTGCCGGGCAATCGTGCGCACATCAACGCCAGCCGTACCCATGCCGAGAATCGCGGCGACCAGTTCCTCGTCGGTCAGGGCAAAAGCCCCTTTCTCCCGCAGCTTTTCACGCGGGCGGCTGTGTTCCGGCATGTCTTTGATGGTTCTCATGGCGGCAACAACTCCGGATGGTCTTTCTTGAGCCATAAAATAACATCCGATTCCAGCGTCTGGATAAAACCCATGAGCTCGTTCGCGTCGGCTGAAGTCGCTCCGCCGACACGGTCATATTCGACCGTGTTGCGCTTGGTGCGACATCGGTCCAGATACTCGGCATCCACCTTGCGTTCCGGACCGAGGATCACGGAAAGTGACTGCAAGGCGCGATAATGTGCAAGATCATGCGCCGGCCTATATCCCTCGGCATAGAGCAGGATCGTGCAAAGTTTGAGGGCGGCGTTGTAGGCGATGCCAAACCGCCAATCATCGGAAATCGCCCCTTGCCGCGCATCGGCTAAATCACGCCGCACGAGTGCGAACAGTTTGCCGATCTCCTGCCGACTGGTGGCATGCGGTTTGAGCCAGCCGTTAGCCTGCCATTGCTTCAAAGTCATGCTTCGAACCTATGACAAAAAGTTTATCGGCCTTTACCACGGATTCAACGAAATGTTCCTTTTCCCTGATCCGCTTGTCGAACTCAGCGGGAGTCAGGACGAATGGATTGATTTCTCGCCCCAGCCGATCGCCCACGCCGGAAAGAAGCTCCGACACCTTGCGCAATCCGATTTCGCCGATAACCATAAGGTCAATATCACTGCCCGCCTTATCCGTGCCGGTCGCCATTGACCCGAACACGAACGCGCACCTTATCGCCTTATCCGCCAGCGCCACCCTGAGCACATCGGTCAGCCCCAGCGTCTTGAGCACCAGTTGGCGGATGTCCGGGACCAGGGGGTGTTTTTCATTCGCCTCGTAGTAAACGCGATTCCCATCCTTCCGTCGGGTAACTAGGTCGAGTTTGACGAGTTTCTCGATATCCTGGCGCACCGTTCCGAGCGCAAACCCCGTTTGCCGCTGAACCTCCCGCAGATGCAGCGGCTTCCTCCGCAGGCCAAACAGAACTCGGAAGATTTCCGCCCGCACCCGCGAGCAAACCAGTTGCGCCAAGGTGTTCATGTGTTCGCTTATACCATACAGTCGTCCGGTATGGCCATACATTTATTCGCTCGCTACCGCCGGCTTGGCCAAAGAAATCGATGATTGCTGATTGCCGATTTCCAGATCATTGCTTGTCCCAGACTTCGTCAAGTTTCGCCCGGATTTTGCCTTCCATCCGCGCGATCAACTCCCGGTTCGCCTCCACCAGCTTCCGCTCCGCTTTGCCACGATAACGATTTTCACGTTAAACTTTCTCCGCAACGCCGAAAGTCTCTTGAATCGCCGAACAGACTTCTTCACGGGTCAACGTGTGCTCGGGCAACTTGGCCAATCCGCCGTGGTGCGCCGTATCTGAAAGCCTCCCCAAGTGGAACAGTTGATCTTTCGTCGCGTCGCCGATGAGTTTTTTGCCGTGAAGCGTGCCGATGAGGTCACCCAAGCCCTTCTTGCATTTGATTTCGGTGGTCAAGGCTGGGTAGTACTTGGTTTTGAGGATGATCTCGAACACCTTGCGAATCTTGCCCTGCATATCCTCCGGTGTCGGCCCATAATCCTCATTGATATATCGGCCCATGTCGTCAAACAAGCGGGCGATTTCCGCTTTCCTGTCCTCCTCAACATCAAATGGTTCGATCCGGCTACCGTTAGTCTTGTCCGACTTGATTTGGAGCACGACCTTTTCCCTGATATGGTCAAAGAGCATCCGGAGAAAGTCCTTCTTGTGGGTAAATACACAGAATTGATTCAGCCGAGGAGAAAGGTCAGCCAGCCAGCCGACAGTCCCCAGCCGCCGATTCTCGTCCAAACTCGAAAGTGGATCGTCGAAGATAACGATCTGTTTGTCGAGGTCGGGTTCGCGCTCAAGTGACGCGACGAAGAACGCAAAGGCAAGCGTGCTCTTATCCCCCTCGCTCAAGGTGTTCTTGAAGCAGGGGGCGTCATCTTGCCTGACGGAGAGCGGGACTTCCCTGTCCAGAATCAGAAAGGAAAAATCACTGTAAGCCTCATTGGCTTTGTTATCCACCCGGCTCACAAGGCCAGTGATCTTGTAGTCGGCTCGCAAGCCAAAAAGGATTTCGTTGATCCTTTTCTGGTACGTGTCGAAGATGGTCTTGCTGTAGTCCTCAAGCTCCTTCTGCTTCACGTTCTTCTGGTTCAGAAAATCGTCGGCGTCCTTCTTGGCGGGAGGGTAGTCGGTTGCCCACTTCTTCCATTCAGGGGCGAATCGCGTCTTGATCTGTTGTTCCTTCGCCAGTGCTGCCCGGATTGAAGCAACGTCCGACTTTGGAAGATTGGCAACATACCGCTTCGCCTTCTCGGTGAAGGCGGTAACCACCGTGTTGTATGCCTCGACCGCGGTTTTCAACTCGCCAAGCTCAGTGGTAAGCGCGTTGAACTGTGAACGGTCGGCATCGGCATTCGGATCTTTCTGCTTCTTCTCCATCTCGGACTGAACCTTGCCCTTCAACTCGGCAAGCACGGCCCGGCACTTCTCAACGGTGGCAGCGGCATCAGGCAAAATGATTGGGCCAAGGTATGGCTCCCACTGTCGCAACGTCGCAAGGTTCGCGTTGTGGGTCGAACCCAGCGCCGTGAGGTCGTTGTCGAGATTCCATTTTGCCAGGGCGGCGACTTGCTGGGCAACGCCTTGCTGATAGGCGCGGAATGCTTCGTCGAAAAACTCCCGGTATGCTTTCAAAAGGTCGGCGGCTTTCTTGAGGTCCTGACCGCAGAACGGGCAATCCGCCTGCACCAGATCAAGGCCCTGCCGGATGAACGGCCTTGCCTGAGTCTTGTCCATGAAATTGCGTTCAATATGGGCAAGTACCTGCTTCTCGGCGGCTTCGTGGGCAGCGGCCAGTTTCTTGGCTGCAAGTGCTTTAGCGGTAGATAGATCGAATGATGGGGCGGCTATCTGCCGGGGAAGGCCGAGTCTCTGGACAACTGCCTCGGATTCCTTGGACTTGATGTCCTGCTCCAGCTTCTGAATGCGTGCGCCGACTGCGGCTTCCTCTGCCGGAGGGATAGCAAGGAATGCGTCCATCGAAAACGTGAAACCGCCCCGGTTGAACTGGCTGGCGAAATTCGCGACCTCCTGACTCTTGCTTTTCTCTTTCGTCTTCAGCGCAGCCAGTTCTTCGGCCAGTTTGATCCCCTGCGCACCGATGATGATTCTGTGAATGTTCTTCTTGTGCTCGTGGCCGATCTCGTGGGCAAGGATATTGGCATGGATGAATGGCACGTCGAAAATCTGGATCGAGGGAAACGGTCTATCCCATCGCGTTCCGTTGAAGTAGTGATTCGCCTCGTCAATCACAATAACCGCTTCCGGCGCAGCGAGTGCACCAAGGGTCTTACGTGCGCGAATCAACTTTGGATCGTTCTCGCGAAGGGAGCGGAGGACATTGACGAGCGTTGACTTCCCGTAGGCGTTCGGGGCGAAAACAAACGTGTTCTTGTGCCAGTCGAGGGCATTCGCCTGCGCCGAGAAGTCGTAGAACTTCCCAACATTCTTGAGACGTTTACACTTCGTGATCATGTTGCCCACACCTCCGCCAGCTTCGCCTTGATCTTAGCTTCCATCCGCGCGATCAACTCCCGGTTCGCCTCCACCAGCTTCCGCTCCGCCTCCAGCTCCGCCACGATTTGACGCTGGATGGCGAGGGGCGGGAGGGGGATTACTACTATCTTGAGTTCTTCACGATTGAAGAGACCGTTCACATTTTGCCGCATGAATTGCATATAGCGACCTTCTCGCCGGTAGATGTTGAGCGTGTACCAAAGGTAACGACTATTCACTTGGTCAGGGTGTGCTCGGATTCCGAGGAGGAAAGAGGCAAACAGATATTGGCCATCCAAGTCGAATAGTGCTGTCTTCCCGACTAAGTGCTTACTTCCGTTACGCCAATTGAACAGAAGGTCGCCTTTCTGCACGTAGTTCAACGTCTTCTTCGGTGGCTTAATCCATCGCATCCCATCCAACGTGAGTTTTCCATCCTCGGTGACGTTGTTGATAGCAATGATTGGTGTACCGCCCTCAGATTCGACTTCGGGAATTGAAACCGTGAGACCGCTCACGAATTCAACAACATCGCCTACAGTAACCATCGGCCACTCCGGATCAACCCGGATAGTGGGTTTGTAGGCGGCGAGGATTTGGCGGACGCCTTCGATCATTTTCCGATACCCCTCCAACTCCGCCACTATCCGCTCCTGCTCGTCGAGTGGCGGAAGGGGAATTTCGATTCGCTCCAAGTCGCCAAGTCTGAGGGATGGGTAGTTCTGATCCTCGGTCAGTGACTTAGCTCCAACATGACACATGAGATGAAAGAGGAAGTAAGCACCGACCTTCGTCTCATCAGCAACGATGGTTGCAAGATGACTCGATACGACACCAGGACACCCCAACATAACGCGGTGGTTGAGAAAGGTTGATGCGCCACTTTTAGGAAACAATATCGTTCCCTTGGGCCAGACAGTGAGTCTCAACTGCGTTACCGCAGTATCGGTCAGTCTATCACGCGACACCTGCAAGTCAGCAGATATGTGGACTGCACCGACATCAGAAGTTCGAAAAAAAGGGACTGTGCCATCAGAAAAATACTTTTCATCCTGGGGCGCACCATTTCCGGCGGAAATTTTCGCGACCTCCCCCAGCTTCACCATCGGCCATTTGCCAACGTGCCTCACGACGGCGACGCGGTAGCGGTCGCCGGAAAGGTTGATGTCGGGCGATTCGAGGAGGCGTTTGCGGCTGACGGGCAGAGTCCTTGCTGTAGCCGGCCTCGGTGAGGCCGGTCCGGGGCCACCGTCCCCGGCTACAGTGCGCCACTCCGACAAAGCCTTCAGCGCTTCCGCCAACTGGCTTCCCCCGTTCGGCCTTCTCTGCGCCCCGAGATCGAACCCGTCGTTCTCAACCTTCACAAACAGCACTTCATTCGTCCGCTTGGCCAGGTTGCGGTCGAGGAACAGGATGCTGGTCTTGACCCCGCTGTAGGGATTAAACACGCCGGCCGGCAGGCTGACTACGGCCCAGAGGTAATTCTCGACCAGCATTTTCCGGAGGGCCTTGTAGGCGTTCTGGCTCTGGAAAATGATTCCTTCGGGCACGATGACGCCGGCGCGTCCGCCGGGATTGAGATGCTCGGCGATGTAATCCACGAAAAGCACTTCGCTCCGCTTGGCCCTGATCGAAAACCGGTTGTGGGGACGTATCCCGCCCGTGGGTGACATGAAAGGCGGATTGGCCATAATCACGTCGCACCGTTCGTCCCAGCGTTCCTCGCTGGTCAGGGTGTCATATTCATAGATGACCGGATTCGGAAAGCCGTGCAGGTACAAGTTTGCGCGGGAGAGCCGGACCATATCGGGCGCGATGTCGTAGCCGCAGAAATTCGTCATTAATCGCGCCCGTTCATCAGGAGAAAGATTATCATTTGCCTTCAAGATATGCTTGTAGGCAGAAATTAAGAATCCAGCAGTTCCGCAGGCGGGATCAAGGACGGTTTCATTTTTATTCGGATCCACCACGGCAACGATAAAATCAATAATGTGGCGGGGGGTGCGGAATTGCCCGGCGTCGCCCTGGGTGCCGAGGACGGAAAGCAGGTATTCGAACGCGTCGCCAAGGCGCTCGCTGTGTTCGTAGGTGAATCCATTAATCTCTTTCAGGAAAAGGTTAAGCGTTTCGGGATCGCGGTACGGCAGGAAGACGCCCTTGAAAATATCCCGAAATAATTGAGGGATATTTTTATTCTCGTTCATCTTCTCGATGCCTTCGGCATAGAGAAGCAGACGCTCATGGCCGCCGAACCGTTTATCGAGCAGTTGCGCCCAGCGGTATTTCTTGAATTCGCCGGTAAAAAAGGTGGCCTTGCCGCCGATTTCCTCGGACTGGCGGTCCATGTCGTCCATGAACTTATAGATCAGGGCAATGGTGATCTGCTCGACCTGGGATTTCGGGTCGGGCACCTTGCCGACCAGGATATCGCGGGCGGAGTCAATACGGGCTTTGGTCTCGGAATCAAGCATATAAGACCTCAACAAATAGCCACAAAAAGCACAAAAGTCACAAAATTAGTTTCTTGATTTGAATTTTGGGAGAACCGAAGTTGATCAGCATCGCATGTCGCCAGCCGGAAGCACGGATATAACCCAATACTTGGGCAATGTGTTCATCTGCAAGAGACTTGCACGCTTTGAGTTCTACTATCAGACAGCCTTCGACCAACAGGTCGGCATAGTAATCGCCAAGCACGGTTCCGTCTTCGTCGCTTACCGTGAGCGGGCATTGCTGTTCAACTTGGAAGCCGAGCTTTCGCAGACGATGCGCCAGTCCATTCTCATATACTTTCTCCAGATGCCCGTGACGGAGATAGGTATGCAGATCGAACGCGACTTGCCTGACTCGATCGCATAAATCCAAAATTTCTTTTTCTTCTTTCATTTTGTGCCTTTTGTGGCCATTTTCTTACCAACACAATAGATCGTCCGCTTTTCCCGCACCTGAAAACCGATCCTTTTCGGCGGCGGATCAGGCGGTGCCATAAGTTGACGAATTGCGTCGAAGACGACGCGAAACTGAGCGTCGTACTTCTTCTCCAGGTCTTCCAGCTTGCGGGCAAGGGCGGCGTGAGTGGACAGGAGTGCCCGCAGTTGCACGAAAGCCCGCATGATAGCGATGTTGACCTGAATGGCGCGTTCGCTTCGCAACACGCTCGACAGCATTGCCACACCTTCCTGCGTGAAAGCCAATACCGGTTTACGACGACCACCCCGCCCCGGTTTTGATATTCCATTTTGGAATATCAAACGGCTAACCTCTTGCGCCGGAATGGATAGCATAAAATCGGACGGGAAACGATCCCGGTTGCGGGCCACCGCCTTGTTGAGATTGAATGTTGTCACGCCATAGAGCGCGGCAAGATCGAAATCGAGCATGATCTTCTGGCCTTGAAAGAGACGAATAGCCTGCTGAATCCGATCTGTCGTTACTATTTTTTCTGACATATCAGCCTCTTTCCTGTCATGCCGCAAAAGCGTTCAACGAAACATAATCCTTCACGTATTCCGGGATCACATCCCGCCAGCCGTTCAGCGCCTTGATATCACTGATGGAAATCTTGGGATTGTCCGCCAGTTTGCTGAACTCGCGCGAGTCCACAATCGCCCGGACGGCGCCGTCGGTCAGGTAGGCCTTGAAAAACTGCCGGATCACCGGCATGTGCGCGGCGTCGGGCTTGTGGATGGAAACGAATTTCGCCAGTTCCTCTTCAAGCAGTTCGTCCTTCGTCTTGAAGCGGTCAATCTCGCCGAAGGCTTTGGCCAGAATCTCGCGGAGCGTGATCCGCCGGTCGGCTTGCGCGGCCTTGCGCAGTTTGTCGAGGTTGAAGAAATCCTCCGGCTTATTGAACAAGGCCGCGACGACGACTTCCTCCGCACCCTTGATGTCGCCCCGTTCGTAGCGCGCGCGCACTTCCGGCGCGGCTTTGACTTGATCCTCGAATTTCTCGAAGAACTTGCGGTCAATCTTCATGCCGTAGATGGGGACGGCATATTCGAACTGCGACTTGAGCGGATCGGGATCAACGTTTGTGTAGCCGTCTGGCCCTGGCGGTGGCGGCGGCGGGGGTGGAGGCGGCGGTCCCAGAGGGCGCAACGGCGGCAACTCGATGACTTCGTCGTAATTGAATTGCTCCTCGAAATACTCGCAGACGGCGAAGAAGTCGAAGAGCTTGAACTTCTCCTTCGGCTTGACGTGCTCCTGCATCCGGCCGCCCTCTTTCTCGGTGTAGCGGAAGGTCCATTTTCGCGTTCCGCGGCCCTTGATCTGGATGAAGTCGGTCGGCGAGAAAATGGGACGGAGCAGGACGACATTGAGTAAATCTTCACAGTCGTAGCCGGTGGTCATCATGCCGACGGTGACACAGACGCGGGTCTTGGAACTGATATACCCATCCAGGAACCGGGTATGCCCGTTCAGGTTATTATTGGCGAAACTTATCGTCATTTGCTGGGCGTCTTGCACGTCGGATGACACCTGGACGACGAAGTCGGAGTTGTACTTGCCGGGAAACAGCACGAGCGCCATCTCGTTCAACTTCTGAACGATGTGCGTTGCGTGGTCCTGCCGGACACAAAAGATGATGGTCTTGCCGATTTCGCCGCTCAATGGATCGCGGAGGGCGTTTTTGAGGAATGTTTCGCAGAAAACGCGATTCGTCTCGTCTGAGAAGAACTTCTTCTCGAAGTCCTTGCCGAAAAAGGACTGTTCGACCATTTCGCCGTCCTCGTTCTCCTGCATTACGGCGTAACCTTTCTCCGAAAGCAGTTCCGTGGTGATTTCCGTCCGCGCGTCCACGACCACCGGATTCAACAGATAGCCTTCGCGTACACCCTCCATGAGGCTGTAGCGGAAGGTTGGCGCGCCGGATTCGCAACCGAAGGTTTTGTAGGTGTCCAGCAACTGGCGGCGTTCCCATGCGCGCGGGTCGCGCTCGCTGATCCGGGCCGGGTCAATCTTCTTGAGGTAGTCTTTCGGCGTCGCCGTCAGCCCGAGTTTGTAGCCGATGAAATACTCGAACACCGCCCGGCTGTTTCCGCCGATGGAACGGTGCGCTTCGTCTGAAATCAGGAGGTCGAAGTCCGTCGGCGAGAAAAGCCGCCGGTACTTGTTGTTGAATTGCAGGCTCTGCACCGTGGTAACAACGATCTCCGCCTTGCGCCAGTCGTCCCGGTTTTCCTTGTAGATGACAGTTCGGAAGTCATGCTTGAGAAGCCGGACAAAGGCTTTCCAGGCTTGGGTTTCGAGTTCCAGCCGGTCCACGAGGAAAAGAGCTCTCTTCGCGTTGACGGTCCGCATGAAAAGTTTGATGACGGCGGCGGCGGTCAGGGTCTTGCCGGTGCCCGTTGCCATTTCAAACAGGAACCGCGTCTGGCCCTTGCTCACGGCCGCTTGCAATGCCGCAACAGCGCCGAGTTGGTACGGACGAAGAAATTTCAGTTCAGCGTCTTTGATAAAGGCGTCACGCTGACCGGCATCGTTCCAGCGGGGATCGTTGCGATAGTTCGGATTCTGAGTGACGGCGACGTAATCCGACTCGATCTTTTCGCCGACCAGCGCGTCGGGATTCGGCTTGAAGGCGTGGAAATGGCCGAAGGAGTCAGGTTTCGGATACTCCGTGATCAGGACCGGGTTGCCCTGTTCCAAGTCCCAGAAGTAATGCAGGTTCCCGTTGGATAAAATGACGAACCGGACATTCTGGGAATGGGCATACTTCCGGGCCTGTTCCTTGCCGACAAGGGGGTCATACTTTTCGGACTTAGCCTCCAAGACGGCAAGGGGAAAGCCCCTTTCATCCAGCATGAGGTAATCCACAAAACCTTTAGTGGTTTTTTCGAAGTCCTGCCCGAGCGCGTCTAGCGCCTTTTTTTTGATTTTAACGTTTACTTCCAGCGCGATGTTGGCGGGGCCGTTCTTATCGTCAAAGAATCGCCAGCCTGACCTTTGGAGCAGGTCGTTGATTAGAATCCTTGCTTTAGCTTCCTTTGTCATTTTATTTATTTATGAATTTTTTTAGCGAAAATCCCGACCAAGAAGGCATATATCCCGATGGCCTGTTTTTCAAATCGCATTGCCAGGCGGCACAGGCCCCCGCCCAACCGGTGCCAGAACCAGAGCCGGGCACACATCCAGAACCCCGGCCCGCCGCCCCGTTGTAACCGGCCGAGCGGGATCAAGCCGTACACCAGCGCCTGGCGCCAGGTTCTCTCGATTCCGCAATCGGCGATGTCAAATTGATCGTTTGTGAGTTTCATATGGAAGAGGTGTTCGGGGTTCAGTGTTCAGTCCCAAGTCTGTACATTTTAATAACAGATATGTTACCTATGTATCATCCTTCCCAACTGGTGTCTCAGACCATACCACAGAGCGATCATCCGGCGCAAGGCGGGCAAGCCCACGGTGGTCCAGCCATAGAATCCCAGGCGCAGTCCGGGAATCCGCATCATCCACGGTTTCAAATCCCACAGGCGCAGGAGATACAGCTTGATCCGGAGCGGCGGCTCATGCTCTCCGCTGTACTGGTCCACGTGATGTTTCCATTGCAATTGCCGCACTTCATCCGATCGGGGAAACGCCAGCCGCATCGTCACCAGATGACTCAGCCAGGGCTTGACGTCGGCCACAGATACCCCCAGCAGGGCCACGGCCGCCGCATAGCGTTCGACGGCTTCCGGGATCATCTGCTGAAGCGGCGCGTAGCAGGCATTCTGTTCGAGCTCCAGCACCCGTTCCGGATGCGTCTCCGGCTGGAATACCGGCTGGATGGCGCTCTGAGCGCCAGGACCCCGCCCGTCCTGTTCCGCATATCCCATAACCCCCGCGTGCGGCGCGCGAAAGGCCTCCTCGAAAATATTCAGGGCATAGGTCACCGTATTGCCCGCCACGGACGAGCGATCCCGGTCATAGATGAATCCCTCGATCGTATTCCCGTCGCTCGCCGGATAGGGAATGCCCCGGGTGGCGCCGAACACCAGTCCGCGCAACTTCGGTTTATCCGACCGATGCTCAATGGCCTCATACAGAAAGCGCTGGATCGTGCCCAGCCAGCCGATATCCACCAACCCCACCGCGGGTAGTTCAAACAATCCTTCCTGTTCCAGGTAGCGCTCGACCAAGCGGCCCTGTTCCCGGGTCTGCTGTTTGACCGCCTCCTGAAATTCGTCGTCTTTCAACAATAAATCGAAACGATGCCACAGATCCTGCGTCCAACCGGCATAGATCGGATTCAGCGGCGCGTTCGGTGGCAGGCGATGCCGATCAAGGAACGGCCGCAAGCCTTCCAGGCTAAGCCCGAACACGCGAAACACATCCCGGATGTCGCGGTTAGTAGCCGGCAGGAGCGCCAGGGGAGCATCGGCATGGGTCAACCCCCTCCGGGCGCACGTGGCGCCGGCCAGAGCCACCCGGCTGACATAAAGGTAACGCGCTTCCGGCGCCCCGCCGGCGGGAAACAACCAGGGCGTTGCCCGTTCCCAGGCATTCTTCAGCATCAGACCTTCCCGCGAGAAGAAATAGATCCGCCGGAGTCCCAACTCCCGCGTGCGCGCAGCAATATGCTGGACAAAACCGCCGGCCAAGGGTCCGAAAAAATGGTAACCGAACGCGGCGCGGGAATCGTGATCGGTATTTTCATATTCCAACGGAAGCATGCACTGCTGAACCAGGCGTCCTTTCCAGAATGGACGCGCGGCCGCCGCGCGCGCATACCGGCAAAACAGGGCTTTGCGGTGCGCCTCCGAGGCATCCCGCAGTACCAATGCCCGGATCCCCATCGCAGACGGTCGCACACCGTCGGAAATCGGATTGTCCCCGATATGCGCCCAACGGGTAACATCCAGGCGCTGTTGCTCCTGCAGGCGCCGGAAACCGGCGCCGGAGGCTTTGGCCATGCAGCCGTCCGCCGAAGACACAATGCCCGTGAGATACGGCAACAGCCCGGCATGATCCGCCAGGCGCCGGACGTGAGACGACGGCAGATAGACGTCCGTCATGACCCAGACGGCTTTGCCGGATTCATACCAGCGGCGAACCAGGTCCGCCAGCCCGGACCGCGGCACTAGCATCGCCTTTTCCAGTTTCAGTTCCCAGTCGGTGACATCCTGCAATAAACGGTCCGATACCCGGTCCCCGAAAATGCGCCTCAATAATTCGCCCATAAATTCGGGATAGCACGCCTCGAAATCTGGATACCGAGTTCCGTTCTTCCGCCGATGCTCCTGCTCAATGTCCGCGCGCCACTGGAGACAAGTTTGCCAGGAACAGACGATGCCCGCGGTCTCGGCCCGCGCGGAGATATAGCGGGCCACGGGCATCTTAACCTGGTCGGGATCCGCCATGCGGCGAATGACCAGCGTGTCGAAGAAATCGATCGTCAGCGTGTCCACGGAATCCGCCAGGGTATCCGCCGCGCGGACCAACTCGCTGACCGAATGAAAGGTGCGGAGAGTCATGAATTAGACCCTTTCCCGTAAAGATACACGTTTTTTTGCGTGTATCTTTCTGGGCAGCGGAGGCTTTACGCCTCCGAAGATCGCAGGGATAAACCCTGCGCTACCTTGGTTTGCGGGCATTAGCCCGCCTTAATTTGTTTATCAAAAAGCGGAAAACGTTTAACACTTAACGTTCAAGAAATTAAGAAATATTGAATATTCAAAGTTGAGCCTTGAATATTGGACGTTTGCTTCATCCTGAATTATCAGGTTAAGGGTTTTCGAAACTTCGCCCGCAGGGCCTGAATCAGGCACAGCATCCGGGTTTTCAGGCGATAAAGCCGGGATGCTGCGGACGAACGGTTGCGCTCGATCAACAGTTCCTGTTCCAGTTCGATCAGGCGTTCCACGCCCGCCTGCACCAGGGGGCGGGACTCCGACGGGACGAACGCCATGAGATATTTCCGGATTACCTGCTGATCCTGTTCCCGGGCCAGGACCGCTCCCTGTCCCAGCGTATTGCCGCCATGCACGCGGTAAAACAACAATTGTTCATCGGCCAGGTAACGCACCCGGCCGGGAAACGCCAGCATAATCCGAAAGATGTAGTCATAGTCATGGAGAAAACGCAGGGCGCAAAAATCGCCCGTCTGTCGAACCGCTTCCGCCGTGAGAAACAGGTTGGACGTGGTCACCATAAAATTGCCTTTGAGAAACGCCTGGGCCAGGTTGCCGCATTGCAGATAATAATGACGGTTCTTTTGATGCCAAAGATTCCATGGATGTCCGGGATCGGTGATCGCCCGACCGCCGGCGTCAATCGGCTGGACATCCGTGAATACGCAGACGGCGTCAGCGGCCTTCTGTTCAGCCAGCAGACGTTCCAGGCGGCCGGGCGGATAGACATCGTCGGAATTCAGAATGGCCGTAAACCGGCCGCGCGCCAGATGCAGGCCGCTATTCAGCGTGTTATACGCGTCCTGGTTCTCCTGGCGATGGCGGATCAAACGGGAATCGTGAAATCCCTGGATAACGTCCCAGGTGCGATCGGTGGACCCATCGTCGATAACGACCAATTCAAAATCCCCAAACGTCTGGGCCAGTACGCTTTCGATCGCCAACCCGACGTACCGCTCATGGTTATAGGCGGGAATAATAACGCTGACAACGGGTGTTCCCATAGGCCCCATCTTCGGCCTGATCCAGGTATAATAGACTGTTTAATATTGGAAAATGAAAGGCCACTTTTTATCATGGCCGCCTTTTTCAGAACTTTTGCGACGTACTCGATCCAGCAGCATTCTCCAGTTTACCGGACAAAGGGGTATATGTCGTCACGACCTCATTTTGCCGGCGGCGATTGTGGCGGCGACATGGGCGGCGCCGACGGCATGGGCGGAATTTCCATACTTATGTAATCGGACGGCACGACAAACACCGAGTCGTCAATGGTATCACGGGAAATACTTTGAACCTCCATGCGGTTCTGAGTTTCCTTGCCCTGGAACGTCATACTGGACTCGGTGGCGATCATCATGCCCTTCATCTGAGCCATGGCTTCCTGGCCGAAGATCTTGGCAATATCCATTGCGAACACGCGGAACGGTTCCATTTCCTTGGCATCCACATCCTCGGCCATCCAGCAAGTCACCCGGCTCCCAGCCGCATTCGTAAAGGATAACGTATATTCCCGGCATTTGAATCCATTGATGGTTTTCATGTTCTCTGTTTTCTGGAACGACTTCTTGCCGCCCTGCGTCATGGCGGTACCGGCCAGTTCCATGGCCTTTTTCATCTGGTCCAGCGACATGACCATCACCCGCTTCGCAATATTATCGATCAGGTATATCTTGTTCGTCTGCAAATCAATCACCGAAGATTCGGGCTCAGGTTTAAAATCAATTTTCGCCTTTGATCCCTTGATCTGCAGGGTCATGGTCATCACCGCCGGCTGGCCGGATGCCCGCGCCGATTCAACCTTCTGAACCACGGTCATGTCCGCCCAAATCGTCGCCGCGCTCAGAACGACCGTTCCCAGAATGACTGCAAATTTCATGCTCTACCCTTTCCTCAATGATGGATGTTGCCGATTGTCAACCCTCAAGACCAACCACCGTATTACATGCCACAAACCGGCTTCAACTTCAATCACAAACCCAGTTTTTCATAAGGCCTCAGTTACGGGGTGGTGTAAATGCGGTTCGATAGAACCGCGGATTGCCGTTCTGCCGAACGGCAGCTACAACTGAGGCACGATCCTGTTATACCACGTCTTCCATCATGCAATTGACCCATTACCGTCTTTCATCCGCGCCGGCTTTCCTCAATCAATTGCAGGCGCAGAAGGTTTAAGACCGTTTTCGCCGCCCGTTCGCGAACCAGGTCGCGGATTCCCGGAAAAATGAACCGCTCCGCCCGGACGTCGATGCCGCCGGATCGACGCCGCGCCAGCGCAATCCATACAGTTCCCACCGGTTTCTCCGAAGAATCGCCATCGGGTCCGGCGATGCCGGTCAGCGCCAGGGCATAATCCGCGCCACTCCGGATCAAAGCCTCCTCAGCCATCCGGCGGACTACCGGTTCGCTGACCGCCCCTTCGCGAACAATCATATCCGCCGGCACACCGAGAGATACAGTCTTTAGCTCATTGGCATAGACAATCCAACCGCCGCGATAATACGCGCTGGCGCCGGCCATGTCCGTCAACATCTTGCCAACCAGTCCGGCGGTACAACTTTCGGCGGTCGCCACCGTGCAATGTTGTTCCGTCAATAAACGCCCGACAACCTCCGGCAACGTCGTCATCCCCTCGCCGTAGATCAGGCTCCCCAGGCGCCGCCGGATTTCCGCCAGCGTCGCATCCAGCGCCGCC